>QIGT01000290.1 GCA_003230835.1 Gammaproteobacteria bacterium | reverse complement strand
GACAGAATCATTGCCACTTGTACAGATATGATTAGGCGAGAAGTACTCTTGCACTTACGCCAAGACTAGGCTCGCTCTTGATCAGATGAAAGAACTCCACTGCAGGAACGTGTCGTTAGGAAAATAGACTATGCGTCCATTTTCGCCACACGAGCAATCAATTCTTCGACACGTGTGCTATATCCCCATTCGTTGTCGTACCAGCTGATCACTTTCAGCATTCGCTTGTCCAAAATTTGCGTGAGCGCAGCATCGAAAATGCTTGAATGGCTGTTTCCAATGACATCTGTAGATACGATTGGATCTGTACAATAGAACAAAATACCTTTCATCTTGCCTTGAGCTTCGATTTGCATGGCGGCGTTCACGGCCTCAACGGTGGCATCTGTTTCCAGCTCTACGGTGAGATCTACCAAACTACCGTCGGGTACAGGAACTCGCATCGCCATGCCGTCAAGGCGCCCGGACAGCTCCGGTAAAACAATACCGATTGCCTTTGCTGCGCCTGTCGAGGTAGGCACAATGTTCATAGCCGCACTACGTGATCGGCGTTTGTCTGAATGCGGTGAGTCGATGAGTCGCTGGTCTGAGGTATAGGCATGAACTGTGGTCATAAGGCCACGTTTGATGCCAAAATTTTCATGTAGAATTTTTGCGATAGGTGCTGCGCAGTTAGTGGTGCAACTTGCGTTGCTGATGATTAGGCTATCTTGAGTAACAACATGATCGTTCACCCCCATCACTAAAGTTGCTGCTAATGGGTCTTTTGTTGGCACTGTAACGAGGACTCGTTTGGCACCGCTGTCTAGGTGCCAGTGCAATTCTTTAAGCGTTCTGAATCGACCACTACTTTCAATCACATAGTCGACGTTAAGTTCGCGCCAAGGCAACTTGCGTGGATCTGCTTCATTTAAAACTTCAAACGGATCATCGTCGATGGTGATCTGGCTGCCGTTGCAGTGTACTTGGCCTGGGTACGTGCCGTGAATGGAGTCGTACTTAAATGCATAGGCGAGGTCCGATGCGTCGGCGAGGTCGTTGACTGCCACGACATCATAGTGCTTTCTCAGTTTGGCGATACGCGTGATGGTTCGACCAATGCGTCCGAAACCGTTGATAGCAATTCTGGGAAGGGTCATAGTGCTTCGTCTTGTGATAGAGGGAACAAATTACCCGAAGACGTTCATTCCATCAACGCACGTTTGCATGTGGGAGATAAGTAGAATCCCATATAGCGGGATTAGAAAAATTGACAGATCATGTAGGTGAAAGTAGGTTGTCGCCTCAAAATCTCTCTCTGCCGTTCCGAAATTGAGGCGGCCGCTTACTTTCATTGAGGTATAGCCTCACCTCCCCAGCCAACTTACCCAACTGGTTCTGCTTGCCTCTCATCAAGCTCTTTTCTGATTCCATCGTGGGTTTTTTTGTTTAAACGATATCCCGCATACAAACAGGCACCGATTAAGGCGGGAACTATGGTAACAGGTGAGTCCACCATGCCAAGTTTGAAAATAACATCCGCATCAACCTCCCCGGGCACAGCCTTGGTAGGAAAGGAAATGATGTCTAACGCGACACCCGCAATGAACGTACCCAATGCGCGATCAGCCTTGGAAAAAAAGGTTCTAGCAGAATAGAGCATACCTTCTTGTCGTTGGCCGAATCTAACTTCGTTTTCATCGGCGATGTCGGCTAAGGCAGACATGACGCTGATGTTGATGATGCTCAATCCTGCACTGCCGATGACATGGAAAAATAACACCCCTGGAAATACCCATGGGTCGCCGTTTTCTGGATAATATCCTAGCAGGCGTAAGCATACGGGCAAGGCATCTCCGAAGGCATATGCAACACACGACCACACAATAATATTGCGCTTATCAAATATTCGATGCAGTTTTGGGGTGAACATGAAGCCGAATACGTAGCCAATAATGCTAGCAAATACTAAGTTTGCGATTAAAGAAGTATCAAATTCCCAAAAATAGATATTCATGTAGTTATTGAAGGCCGCACGCATGCCTAGGGTGATGCTCAGAAATAGCAGGCCAAGAAGTAGGTAGACATAGTTCCTGTTGCGCAGCACTTTGCCAATATCGCCGAAAAAGTCTCGGAAATTGAAGGGTGCAACATCGTCACGAGGCTGGGACAGCGTTGGTATTCGGTCTTTGGTGAACCAGGCGCATGCATACAAGCCAAAGAAGATGATGACTGAAGCGATGACAGAAAACTCATGGTAGGCCTCAGGTACTAGCAAGCCGCTAGAATACCCAGCTGTTGCAATGAATATAAATTTCAA
This sequence comes from Gammaproteobacteria bacterium, assembly GCA_003230835.1. GTDB lineage: Bacteria > Pseudomonadota > Gammaproteobacteria > Pseudomonadales > Azotimanducaceae > UBA4421. Next base: position 3,528 of record QIGT01000290.1, on the reverse strand, counting down.
TGAAAAGAAGTGGGCGCCAGCAGAGCCCACGTACGTGCCGATGTTGTTGAAAGCCATAACCGACGAGCGTTCGTGGTAATCCTTTGACATTTCTCCACCAAAGGCGAGGTGGGGGACAAAGTACAAAGTCATTGCAGACCTAACCAATATGGAAAAAACGATAAGCCAAATAAATAACCCGGTTGTGCCGAGGTCTGCAGGTGGGTTAAAGACGAAATAGAAGCTAGCAACTACCGGAATGGGGGCGATGAGCATGAACGGGTGTCGGCGCCCCCATTTCGCCGAGCGAAAGCGGTCAGAATACGAGCCCATGAGCGGATCGGTGACGGCATCAACGATGAGTGCCAACGTCGGGCCTAAGCCAGCGAGTGTAGCGGGCAGACCCAGTACCTGGTTGTAGTACAACATGATGAAAAAGCCGAAGGAATACAGAGCAATGTGTTCTGCCATTGCTCCCATACCAAAGAACACCTTGGTGCGGGTAGGGACGGATACAAACTCACTCAATCGCAGATCCTCTTGTAGGTTCCATGGCCATAAATGTGTTGCCTAAGCATCATATGTTAGGGATCAACACAAGGCAATTGTAGTGAGTTTGTTAGCTGGACGTGTCGTGAATGTTGATACATTGGGTATACTACTGATCAGTATTTGGCTAGAAGAACAGAATTTTTAAAAGGGGAGATAGGCTATGGCTCACAAGGCATTCGCGTCTGCTGTAGAACTTGCAAAGTCGATTAAGGCTAAAGAGGTGAGTTCGTTGGAACTGACCGATATGTATATCCAAAGAGTAGAAACTTACGACAAAGACATCAACGCGGTAGTGGTTCGTGACTTTGAACGTGGTCGCGAAGCGGCCAAGGCTGCTGATGCAGCATTGGCGCGCAATGAAGATCTTGGTCCACTGCATGGTGTGCCGATGACAATAAAAGAAGCATACGATATCGAAGGCTTACCCACGACCTGGGGTATCGCAGATTTTCGCGATAATATAGCCGTTGAAGATTCAGACACAGTAAAACGACTAAAAGGCGCCGGTGCACATTTTTTTGGCAAAACTAATGTGCCCCTCAACCTCGCAGATTTTCAGAGTTTCAATGACATTTACGGCACCACTAATAATCCATGGAACTTAGAGCGAGTGCCAGGAGGCTCATCAGGTGGTTCGTCGGCTGCATTAGCTGCAGGGCTAACGGGCTTAGATGCGGGTTCAGATATCGGTGGGTCGATCCGGAATCCTGCTCATTTTTGTGGCATCTACGGACATAAACCAACCTGGGGTATCGTTTCCGATGCAGGGCATTCCTTGCCGGGGCAGTTTGCACCTGCTGATATCGCAGTGGTCGGTCCCATGGCTCGCAGTGCGGAAGATTTGGCAGTGAGTTTGGATATCGTAGCAGGTCCATCTGGCAACGATGCGACGGGCTGGAAACTGAACTTGCCGCGACCCAAGGGACGTAAGTTGTCTGATCTCAAAGTTGCACTGTGGCTCTCAGACAGCATGGCGCCTGTGTCCGTTGAAATTTCTGATAGAGTTCAGATGGTCGGTGATACGCTGGCTAAGCTTGGTGCAAAAGTGTCAGACAGTGCACGTCCAGCCATCGATTTGAATGCAAGCCATGCTGTGTACAACAGTTTGTTGTGGGGGGTGATGTCGGCTGGCTTGTCTGAAGAAGAAAAGCAACAACAGCGCGAGCAGCGAGCAAAGCTAGCGCCAGATGACGACTCTATGCCAGCGCTGATTACCCGCTTCTCAGTTCAGGAGCATAGTGAATGGGCCGCTAACAACAACAAACGGTTTGAGTTGAGAAAGAACTGGCAAGCATTCTTCGCCGAGTGGGATATATTGATTTGCCCGCAGATGGCGACCACCGCATTTCCTCATGATCACGGCGACTATATCGGTCGCACCACAACGGTAGACAATGAGACACAAGACTATTTTCAGCAGATATTCTGGGCAGGATTGATCACGGTCGCCCATTTACCGAGCACTGTTTTTCCAACGGGCCCTTCTAGTGAAGGCTTGCCTATAGGGTTGCAGGCTGTGGGCGCGGAGTTTCATGACTATCACACGATTGAATTTGCTCGCCAACTAGCAAGTGAGATAGGTGGGTTCGTGCCGCCCCCGGGTTTTGAATGAGATACCGATGACGCCAACTCGCTGCATCATCAACTCTTAGAATCATGCAGTAATGATTCGACATGCGCGTTTGGAAGACTGTGACATGCTGGCCGAATTAGCCCGTCAAACTTACGCAGATGCCTATGCTGCAGAGATGGCCAGCGAGCATCTGCAACATAATCTTGTTACTCATCTTTCAAATCAGTCTATCGCTGAGATGTTTCGTGATGACATATTTCTATTGGCAATGCATGACGAGACCGCGGTCGGGTTTCTGCAGTATGGTGTGGCGAATAAAAATTTTGAGGCGCTTGTTGAAGGACTGCAAGTAGAATTGCACGATATCGAAATTCGTCGAGTCTATGTGTTGTCATCCATGCAAAATATGGGGCTTGGCGAGGCACTCATGTGTACTGCCCTTACTGCAATCACCGACGCCTGCACTTTGAAGAGCCTGCAAGTATTGTTGAACGTCTGGGAAACTAATTATGGGGCGCAGAAATTCTACCAACGTTATGGATTCGAAAAGATTGGCGTGCGCCCTGAATATAACCCCAATGGTGACAAAACCGGCAATGACTATATTTTTAAGTTAGACGCGGCTATTAGCTAATCGCTATCCGGGTGTATTTTCACGACCAGGACATCACACTGCACGCCATGCAAGACGCCGTTTGCGGTAGAACCTAGTAGCAGCCCAAAACCGTGCCGTCCATGAGTGCCTATCACAATTAGGTCCGCGCCAATGTGATTGGCATGGTTTCTAACTTCTGCCGCGGGACTCCCAGAGATCACAGTTGTGTTTGCCGGGTCGATGCCATATTCCTTTGCCAGGTTTTCGAGTTTTGCGCCGGCTTGTTTGCGCACGTCTGCTTCTAGATTAAGTCCGGAAGACACAGCAGCCACATCGATGCCACCGAAGCTTTGCGCAAATGGGCGAACCACGGTTACCGCGGAGACCTGTGGTGCGCTTTGTTGCTCCACGATGTTTCGAGCAGCAGCAAGCACCTCTTCTGCTTCGTCAGTAAGGTCAACGGCAATTAGAATGTTTGAATAAGCCATAGTGTTGATCTCGAAAAGTGATGGGGCTAGTTTATTGGCTTGAAACTGTTGTGCCATGAGGGATTGTGCGCGAGCACCTAGGTAGATCTACAGAGGTGGATATGTAGCTGAAAATGCTCGTCGTGGGGTCTTATTTTTTACTCCAATATCAGTGTACCGTCGTTTAAATCTGCCTGGGGTAGCTCGTCTTTTTCAGTGTAATAGTCTTGCTTAAATACCCATGGTTCATGGTCACCTTGTTTAGGCATCAAATGCATACTTCGCGTGAGGTAACCGGGGTTGAAGTTATCCGGGTCGACAAAGGGTAATGCTGGCATGCTCTGATCTTCGGCGCGTAATGT
>QIGT01000444.1 GCA_003230835.1 Gammaproteobacteria bacterium | reverse complement strand
TTGCTTAACGTATGGGTGATTTTCTTACTTTGGTTGGGGGGTGTGCTACCCGGATTTGAAACAATGGATGTCGTCTCAGGGTTACCGATGGCTGACGCAGCAGGTCGGCTGCCGGTGTTCTTTGAAGTCCGCCAACTGGCCTTCGGGGCAGTGGCTGCCTCGATGGTGGCCTATCTCATTGCGCAGTTTTGCGATGTACGCCTTTATCATTTCTGGAAAAACCTCACCGGTGGTAAGCACTTGTGGTTGCGTAATAATGGCTCAACCATGGTCAGTCAAATTGTCGACACCACAGCGGTGATTCTAATCACTCACTTCTATGCCCACGCGCTGCCCATATCTGCAGATGAACCCATCTGGCCGCAGCTCATGGTCTTCATTGCTTCGGGTTACGTGTTTAAGCTTGTCGTCGCTGCTGCAGACACCGGGCCGATCTATCTGGCGGTAAGATATTTACGACCCTACCTGGGATTGCGTGGTACTGAAGAAGCGAGAACCCTCTAGTCAACGAAGTTTTACGGGTAACAGTCTATTAGGCTAATTTCCCGTACTGGATCACGATGGATTTACCATTGAAAGTTACTGTTGCAAAAAACTGCCGGTGATATTGAGTACGACCGTGTCTGGTGCCATGGAGGGAAAGGCACTCATCGCGTACGCGCACCTGCTAAATTCACCGCTGGCCGAAAACTCAATATAAGGCGGTGGATTTTTCAAGTCAGGTAAGCCTTGGTCAAAAGTAACGCCTAGTATAAGTGGTAGGCTAATACCCTTGATTATTAGATCTCCGTTTGCCTCGATTTGATCGGTAGCGTTGCGGGTGATAGCCGTGGTTTTAAATTTGGCTAGCGGAAACTCCTTTGTGGCAAACCAATCTTCACCTCGCAGCATTTGTTCTAGAAGTGGGTTGAATACATCCACGCTTGCGGTGGCGATGCTGACCTCGAGGACTGCGTCAGACAATTGTGTTGAGGAAAATGTTAGTCTGGCATCTGCAACTCGAAATTTTCCCTTGGTGTCGCCTATTTGGAATTTTACTTCGGTCGCTTCGCGATCCAATACATACTGCAGATCTCCAGTCGCATATTCGACAAGGGCCAGATCGGCATCCAGAGCGAGCAAGTTTGTACAGCCACTACTAATAACGCTCAGGCTTAGCAACAACAGCCAAAGTGTTACAGGGTAAAATTTCATGTTGTTGCCTGAACTTGAGCACGCAAAACTCGCGCTCTTTTATCTGGCCCGTCGTGTGACCAGCCGGGTGCTTTGAAACAATAGCTCAGCCGATCGCGCCAGCACTTTGCATTCGCGCAATCACGTAATATGTTGGCATATTCTCCGAACGCTACAACTACAGGATTATAGGTGTCGATGTTTTTGGTTAGTCCGTACCGAGGTGGTTCAGCATCTTGTTCTGCGGAGAAGGTGCCAAACCAGCGGTCCCAAATGATCAACACACCGGCATGATTGCAGTCTAAGTAGCGAATATTGGATGCATGATGCACGCGATGATGTGAAGGCGTGTTAAATACTAACTCGACGAATTTCGGCATTCGAGAAACCAACTCTGTATGTACCCAGAATTGATAAAGCAGGTTGATGCCGATGATGGTGAAGATCATCAGAGGATCAAAGCCTAACAGGGGTAGTGGTAGCCAAAACAGATATTTGTGAGTGCGCTCGCCTACACCTTGCCGCAGGGCGGTACCAAAATTCAACTTCTGCGAGGAGTGGTGGGAGACATGACCTGCCCATAATAACCTCACTTCGTGGTTGGCACGGTGAAACCAATAATAAACCAGGTCGTCAAGAAAGAAGAGGAGTACCCAAGCCCACCATTGACGCAGTACAACATCTTTTAGGGGGCTGATTTCGTGTAGGAAGTAAAATGCAGCAAAGGCAAAAATTTTTGGAGCGATATCGACCGCGGTAGAGATCAATAACATCGCCATCGACGTGAGAAAGTCTTTGGCTTCGTAGAGGTTCAGGCTATGCCGCTTGGATATGCCCGCTTCCACCACTATCGCTAGACCAAACAAAGGCAGCAGGAAAGGGGTTAACGGGTCGTTAGAAAGCTGGCTAAGAATCTGTGTAAAAGTCATGGTAATACTAAAAGCTTGTGGTGGTAGCAATTATGGTAGTGATCACTCTAACATAGGGCATAACCCTGAATTAAATCAACTAGAGTAGATCACCAATGAAAAATGCAGTTATCACCGGCACCAGTACAGGTATTGGCCTTGCCACGAGTGTTCATCTCGCGCGTAGCGGCTACCGAGTGTTTGCTGGTATGCGAAATGTTGCTAAAGCAGATGCGTTGATGGCAGTGGCGAATTCTGAATCCTTACCCATCGAGGTTGTCGAACTCGACATATGTAGTAACGAATCAGTTGATGCAGCGTTTGCAAAGGTGAGCGCAGTCGGTCCGGTAGATGTGCTTGTTAACAATGCTGGCATTGGTGGCGCGTCACCGTTAGAACTCACCCCAGAAGACGAACATAAACAAATGTTCGAAACCAATTATTTTGGCGCGGTTCGTTGTGTTCAAGCAGTACTTCCCAGCATGCGAGAGCGTAAAACGGGCTGTATCGTCAACATATCGTCTGCGGTGGGGCTGCTAGCGACGCCAAATCAAATTGCCTACTCTGCATCTAAGTGGGCATTGGAGTGTATGGGTGAAGCGCTGGCCCATGAAGTCTATCGATTTGGTGTGCGTGTGGTTAATATTGAACCTGGTGTCATTATGACCAATATTTTTGAGAATTCTGCGCAACAAACTCGATATGAAAAGACTTCGCCTTATCAGCCCATCATGCGTCGTAACGGTAAAGTGTTTGCCGCTGGATTCAAACGGGCGGTGCCACCGGAAAAAGTTGCGCAAGCCATACTGGCAGCCATTACCACTGATGACTACAAACTACGTTGGCCGGTTGGACCAGATGCGCAAGGGTATATGAATGCACGAAATCAACTGTCTGCCGAAGCGTGGATAGAAATGGGTGCAGATTTAAGTGATCAAGAATACAACGATAAGTTTTCAGAGTACTTTGGCATTGATATATAGCGTTGGAAAGAGGAGGTGGATTTAATCTCAGGCGTTGGCAGTGGGTATCATCACCATGCGGCAAAGGGCTCCTCGTGTGAATGTATCAAGGAGTGGCTATTCAAAAGCTCGATCCCAAGCTGAATCGATCAGCTCGTATGCTTGTTCTAGCGGTACCGCGGTCAGGATCTGATCGCGTTCTTCTATCAATTGGAGGGCCCTTAATTTTTTTAGAGCATCAGGCATATCAAACTGAACACGTTGCCCAATAATAGTTTGCACAGCCTCTAATAGTTGTGCTTCGGTCATGGGGCCAAGGGTCACTAATTTTGTGTAGGCGAGCAAAACCTCTTTATGTTCTGATTCCTCGGCCCGATCAACCAAATGGGATAGAACTGCGCTGTCATTAGCCAGGGTTTTGAAATAGAGATTTTCTGTCAGCGCCTTCATGAAGCGAATTTTTCGGTTTTTGAAACTGTTGTACTGCTTCCACAAATAGGCACCAACTGCCCCAGCCCCAGTTAACAATACAACTAACCCGGCTTGGTCTATTTCTACCGGGGTATTTGAAACGCCCAGCCAAAATGAGAATACGCCCATTAGGATAAGTATCGTACCGCCAATCTTAGTAGACAGGACAATGATGCCGCTGACAAATGCAGGTATGCCGATAAAAAGTTTGTCAACCAAGCGCATGCGCACTTGAGTATTTGGGAAGAGCATTTCTAAGTCCGCTTCAGGCACGTTGGTGAATAATTTGAGCATGGAGGAACCTGGTGTAAAGGGCCGGTCTGCTTTGCCGTCAAGGTCCTGGGCTTTTTTAAAACGAACGAACACCAGCACATGCTCGAAATTGGTGAACTCGATGGTTTGTTTGCGTAGCCCAAACCATTGTGGGATCTGTGCAGATCGTGTCGACGCACCACGACGATAAAAAACGATTTCATCAAAATCGCTAAAATTGACTGCCAGCCTAAGCCGAAATACACTTTCCTCCTGTAAAGCGCGATCAAGATCTGCCCGTTTTATTTTGCGAAAGTTTGCCGCTTGGGCGATCTTATCGAGTTTGGTCGCAAAGTTTTGCGAATCGACGTCGAAGGCCTCCTTTAATTCTTCAAAGCTTGTGTGATAGCTAAAGTGATACCAGGCTTTGAGGATAGCGGCAAAGTGTTCAAATTTCTGCTTCTGAGGTTCTGCAATCAAACCTTTACACTGTTCGGTCACCTGTTTTCTTGTTAGAGGAATATACGCGTCTGTGTTGATGGTCCGATATGCCTCTTTAGGTTGAGGAGTAATCCTAACGTTGTGGTGGGCATTTGACCACGCTGAGGGAAAGGCATACGTTATTGGTCCTGGTCAATGTCGACCATTATTCAAACGGGGAAGAAGAATATGAACATTGGAGATCTACTCAAAGCTGCGCCTGATTTGATAGGCGGATTGAAAGATTTAGGCTTAACAGACGACAAAATTGGTGATCTCGCAGGAGAGGTTGGAAGCCAATTGGGCGGTGACGACGGATTTGATTTTGCCGATTTACTCTCAGGACTGAACGCTGACTCTTTCCTAGGCCAACTCGATATTGAGTCTATCGCTGCAAAAATAGGTATTTCCCCGGAAATCGCACAATCTGCCATCGGTCTGATTGCACCAAAAATTGCTGATTTTACCAGCGGAGGTAGTGGCTTGGGCAAGCTTGCTGGGTTGGCTAAGGGGCTCTTTGGTGGAAAAAATTAGCGGGTAACACCCATGACTCTATTTTTTGCGTTAGCTAGCGTTGCCTTGTTAGGCGCACTCGCCTACCGTCGAACCAGCCAGCAGTATTCGTTGGCTTGGATCGGTGGGTTGGCCATAATGGCTGTCATTGTGCAATCTGTGGCCGGCTGGTTGACATTTTTCATTATTTTTACATTTGCTGTGGTGGCGTTTCTTGGCTACGAAGAATTGCGCCAGCGGTTCATCACTGAACATTTGCTCAAGTGGTTTAGACGCACATTGCCGAAGCTGTCCCAGACGGAGCAAGAAGCGCTGGATGCAGGCAGTGTCTGGTGGGATGCCGAGCTCTTTTCCGGCAAACCCGATTGGGAAAGGCTGCTGTCGGTTCCGAAACCGGCACTTAGCGCAGCCGAGCAACAATTTCTTGATGGCCCAGCCAATGAGCTTTGTGCAATGCTTGATGATTGGCAAATTCATGAAGATCGAGACTTGCCGCGTGAAGTTTGGACATTCTTAGCCGAGCAAGGTTTTTTTGGCATGATCATTGCGAAAGAATATGGTGGCCTGGGTTTCTCAGCTTTGGCCAACTCAGAAATTGTAATGAAAATCTCCACACGCAATATTACTGCTGCGGTGACGGTAATGGTGCCGAATTCCTTAGGTCCAGGGGAGTTGTTGCAACACTATGGAACACAGGCGCAGAAGGATCACTATCTTCCGCGCTTGGCTAAGGGCACAGAGATACCTTGTTTTGCTTTGACCTCGCCGGTGGCGGGGTCTGATGCCGGTTCGATGACCGATTCCGGTGTTGTGTGCTACGGCGATTGGCAAGGACAGAAAGTTCTGGGGCTCCGCTTAAATTGGCGCAAGCGTTATATCACCTTGGCACCAGTGGCGACCCTGCTGGGTTTGGCGTTTAAGGCTTACGATCCTGATGGCCTGTTAGGGGGGCAGTCAGATTTAGGCATTACCTGTGCTTTGGTAGATACAAGTTTGGCAGGCGTTAGCATTGGTCGGCGTCATTTGCCCAGTGGTGCGTCATTTATGAATGGTCCGACCCAAGGCAACG
>QIGT01000448.1 GCA_003230835.1 Gammaproteobacteria bacterium | reverse complement strand
GATTGACCGTAATAAAATGGATGCTGATTTGAAAGGCCGTGTGTTTGCCAAGATTGAGGATGGATAGGGTTTATTAGAGTACAGGGATACTCGCTAGAATTTGCTCAAGCCTCCTTTTTCAAGTCCACTCACCGCTACCACTTTCATCCCAGGCCACTCTCTTTGACGAGTTTTCGCGCAATGGCTTCGTCGATGCGCTCCTCAGCCCACCCCAACGATCGCAAGATGTCGCGACTGTCCTCCCCGAGTCGGGGCACACTTGCCTTGGGGCCCCAGGTCTGATCATTGATGCGATATCCGATCCCGGTGACATGGATCTCCCCGGCCGCTGTTTGAAGCGTTGTCGTGAGTTCGCGTGCCTGTGGTTGGCCCGTAGCGAAGACCTCGGCGATTTCGCGAACAGCGCCGGCCACGACACCGAGTTGATCGAAGATCGCGTCCCACTCCATTGCCGTCTTGTCCATGAGTCGGCTGGCGACGGCGTGTTGGATCTCGCTACCGCGCTCGAAGAGATCCTTGAATGTGATGGATTCGAATTGTTCGAGTCCCAGGGCATTGGCGATCGCATGGCAATGCTTCGGAAGATATCCGGCCAACATCACATGACCTTCTTTGGCCCGGAAGCGACCCAACATCGGACCTTCGAGGTCGCCGCTGGGCTGCGGCGATTCGCCCGTCTGTGATGCGGTTGCCACCTTGTAGTTCATCAGCAACATGGTCACGTCCTGCATCGCGATGTCGATGCGCTGTGGGTCGCCGGTCCGGTCTCGCAGCATCAAGGCGGCGAGGACCGAAGAGGTGGCTTGCATGCCGGTCGCGTAGTCGAGGACGGGGCCTCCGGTACGAAGCGGACCGTCGTCTCGCACGTTGATGGACATGAAGCCGGAGGTGGCTTGAACGACGTCATCGAATCCAGGCCGATGGCCGTGCGGACCATTCTGGCCAAAGGCCGTGATCGATGCGTAAACGATCTTGGAATTCCGCGCAATGATGTCCTCAAAGCTCAGTCCGCAACTCGCCATCGCGCCAGGTCGGTAGTTCTCGATGAAGACGTCGGCTCCCTCGCAGAGGTCGAGGACGATGTCGCGACCCTCCGGCTTTTTGATGTCGAGGCACAGGCTTCGCTTACCCGCGTTCTGCGACACGAAGCCTTCGCCGAGACCCATGGCTGTCTGCTCCCGGGTCCCGCCCCACATGCGAACCATGTCGCCCGCAGGCGATTCGATCTTGATGACTTCCGCTCCGAGTAGGCCGAGTTGGTAGGTGCAGTAGGGTCCAGCGAGGACATGGGTGAGATCGACGACGCGGATGCCGTCCAGAGGTCTGACTGACATGGAAAACTCCAGTAGTTCATGAATGGTTGGGAGGATAGTCCTTAAAAGAGTGCTTTTCGAGAAATTGCTCGTGTACAAGAATTGGGTCTGTTGCGGTAGTCGCTTGGATTGTTTGCTGGAACCGGGACAATGCGTCCCAATCGTTAGCAGCGCCTGGTAAAAGTTGGGTGAAATGGTAGAGCGATCTTGCAGGTTGTTTTGGAATGACCCAGAGGATCACTTCTGTTTGGGTGATGGCCTTCGTAGGATTCATATCAGAACGTGTGAGTATGAAACTACGCTGTGCGCCTTATTGTTCCACCACGGATAGGATGTAGCCAGTATCAGCCCGAGCTTTACCTGCTAGAGTGAGCTGATATATGTCCTCAACGCCTACTTTGCCTGTTGTTGTTGACGGCTTGATCCATTCGTTGGCCTCACCTATGAAATGTTGCCAAGCTTCGGCCAGTCGGCTGTCGAGGACACCACTGCCCCAGTCTTGGTTGCGTTTTTCGATTCTGCTTGGCGCAAAAAACAGCTCGGGCTTGGGGCCGGGTAGCTGTTGAGCACCTTGTCTTGCTTCCCAGTGAGTCACGCCAACCAAACAACTGTACTGCAATTGATCAGCTAGATGTCGATGCAGATCCATTAAAACGGAGCCGTTACCCGCCATGTCTACACTGATTGTTGGGGCTTTGTGGATACTTTCGATATTGTCGTAGGTCACCACTTCATCATAAATACCCAAACTCTTGACAAACTCCAAGTTCGAATGAGAAGTGAGCCCTATAGCCTTACATTGACCGGCGCGGTTGCGATGTATGGTGTGGGCCAAACCAATTGAGGTTTTGCTCGAGGCACTGGTGATAACAATCTGGCTTGCGCCGAAAAAATTGTTGTCACTTAAAAAATCGTCAATGAGAAATGATGTCATGAACAAGGGTCGAAACAGCATTTGTGCAGCCTCATTCTCTGCACTGTAGCTAGGATCACCTTCGGTACGTAGATATTGATTATAAACTCGAGACAGTGAGCTTCGATGTTCGCTTTGATCGTACCAACTTCTCTTGCCGTCACCAGCGGCATTGACCAACAAATGACTAGACATGGGAAAGTAGCCGTATACACGCTCACCTACATTAATCTTGCTGTTGGCACTTTCAACCACGTCTGCATATCCCCAAACAGGTATCCGCCCCCACCCTTCTTGGGTTGGGAAAAACCGCCAATACGACATGGAGTCACCGGCAACCGCATAAGTGATATTGTTAGCAGTAAAGGCAAAAGAATCTATGGCCAACAAAACTTGGCCACTATGCAACTGTGTGGCGCGTTGTGTTTGCAGCCATTGACAGTTGCGCAAATTGGTTTTGTCGACAATAAAGTCTGTTTGAGTGGTCATAATGTTTCTGTTCCTAAATGTCTGTTGGGCTATTCAATGTCCTGGTGGAGTAACATAATAGGCTCAATCTAAGCTCGCAAGCCCCAGAGGCTCCCTAGCATGAACAAAAAAATAGCGCAGTCGCATGTCACCAAAATTGTTGCACAGATGCAGCGGCGATTGGATGCGGACGAGGCGCCTTTAGCTTGTCATTTTGCGCAACTGTTTTGGTCTAAAACACCCTTGGACGACCTTGCTGAGCGTCATGTTGAAGACGATGTGGACGCAACCATCGATAACTGGCGAGCCTATCGCCACTATCAATCCGGAGCGGTGGTGGCTAGCGTGAGTAACCCCCAATATCGACGGGATGATTGGCAGCCTACTCGCACGGTGGTTCGAATCATTGCTCCGAATATGCCCTTTGTCATCGATTCGATTCTCATGGTGCTTTCCCACGACGGATTGGTCACCCACTTTCTAAGGAATGTTGTATTTTCCGCCAAGCGAGATAAAAGCCAGCGCCTCACAGCGGTTGATACAGATCGTTATGGAGAAGCTCGTGAAGTCTTTATCTATGCGGAGATTGACCGGCTGACAGATGAGGCACTGAATAGCCTGCACGCATCAATACATACCAGTATGCGTGAAGTGCGTGCCTGTGTAGAAGATTTTGGAGCGATGAAGCAGAAGCTTGTTGAATGGCAGGACGAGTTGCAAAACAAAGCAGCCAATGAAGAGATTAATGAGTCCCTTGCCTTCCTAAGCTGGCTCGGCGACAACCACTTTACTTTTTTAGGTTATCGGGAATTTCGCTACGCTGATGACATCATAGAGCAGGTTGCCGGTAGTTCGCTCGGCATACTGCGCGAACGACCAGAAGCGTCATCGCGCAAGCTGTCTGGACAATCAGAGGTGGTGCGAGATTTCCTCTTGCAGCCGGTGTGTCTTTCCTTTTCAAAATCAGGAACGCTGTCGCGTGTACATCGGCATGCCTATCCGGATTATATTGGTTTTCGACAAATAGATGATGCTGGTAATGTAGTCGGCGAGTTTGGTTTTTTAGGTTTGTACACCTCACGGGTATATCTAGAGCATCCCAGCACCATTCCAGTGGTGCGTTTGAAGGTTGGCCATGTCATCGCTACCTCAGATCTCGATCCAAGCGGGTTTGATGGCAAGGTGTTGGCTCAAGTTTTGGCGACTTATCCGCGCGACGAACTTTTTCAGATTGATCAAGATGAGCTGTTTAACAACGCCATGGCGATTACCCATATTCATGAGCGGCGGCGTACAAAAATATTCACGCGCTTTGATCGTTACGGCTTATTTGTTGTTTGTTTGGTCTATGTGCCACGGGATCTATTCAACACCTTTGTGCGGTTGCAAATTCAGAATCTGCTGATCGATGCCTTTGATGCCATCCATGCTGACTTTGAGCCGTACTTTTCCGAATCAATACTTGTACGCCTTCATTTCACCTTAAGGATCAAACCCGGGTTGTATACTGACGTGGATATACCGCGTCTTGAAGCTAATATTGTAGAAGTTATGCGCGACTGGGTGGCGGAGTTGACCACGCTTGCCGAGACTAACCTAGGCAGTACCTTGGGGCGCAAATTGGCTCACAAGTATGCACACAGTTTCCCGGTAGGGTATCAGTCGAGATATTCACCGAAGGCCGCATTAGACGACATCACGCAGATGCAACGGCTTGGCTGCGAACGAGCGTTGGTGACGAGCTTCTATAGAGGTCCGCAAGATCCTCAAGAGTCGCTACATCTCAAAATATATCATCGAGATGCGCCACTTCCACTTTCTGATATTATTCCCGCGTTGGAAAATATTGGCCTACGCGTCATTGGTGAAACTTCATATGAGTTTGTTCCGGTGGGAACCTCGCCGATACATTTTCATGATTTCAATCTGCTTTATCATGCAAGCATTGATCTTGCCGAGGTCACAGATCTTTTCGAACAAGCGTTTGTAGGAATTTGGGCTCGACATACAGAGGACGATCGTTTCAATAAGCTCATCTTCGCTGCAAAACTCGGCTGGCGAATGATTGCGTTACTGCGAGGCTATGCTCGTTACAATAAGCAGCTACGCTTTGGATTCAGCTTAGATTTTATCGCTGACACGCTGGCCAACCATCCCAGGGCAGCAAGGCTATTGGCCGACTACTTTGAGCAACGGTTCCATCCTGAAAGAAATGGTGAACAGCTAGAAACATTGAGTAACCAATACTTTTTGTATCTTGATACGGTGGTATTGCTAAATGAAGATCGAATACTGCGCAGGTTTATCGAGCTGATCAACGCCACAGTTCGAACCAATTTCTATATGCCCAATCGCCCGGTCATCGTGCTTAAGTTTTCCCCACAAGAAATTTCGAACGTACCGCCGCCGGTTCCTTGTTACGAAATATTTATTTCCTCACCTCACGTTGAAGGCGTACATCTGCGCGGTGGTCCTATAGCTCGCGGTGGGCTGCGTTGGTCAGATCGTTTGGAAGACTATCGCACAGAGGTGTTGGGGCTTGTTAAAGCTCAGGCGGTCAAGAATGCGGTCATTGTACCGACTGGTGCCAAGGGTGGATTTGTCATCAAGCGTTCACCCACCGGTGATCGGGCGCGAGACGGCGTATATTGCTATTCCGATTTCATTCGAGGGTTATTGGATGTCACAGACAACATCGTTGATGGTCACGTGTTGCACCCAGCGAATGTCCGTTGTTATGACGGTGAAGATCCTTATCTTGTGGTGGCGGCTGACAAGGGTACAGCAGCCTATTCTGATATTGCGAATTCAATCGCAGAAGAAACGCAGTTTTGGCTCGGTGATGCTTTTGCTTCAGGCGGGTCTAACGGCTATGACCATAAGGCAATAGGAATCACTGCACGCGGTGCTTGGATTTCTGTGCAGCGTCATTTTTTGGAACAAGGCATAGACGTGCAGCGAGATACAGTCGCTGTCATTGGTATAGGTGATATGGCCGGCGATGTATTTGGGAATGGCATGTTGTTGTCCCAGTCTATTCAACTTGTTGCTGCTTTCAATCATTTGCACATCTTCATCGACCCTAATCCTGACCCGAGTCGTAGTTATGCGGAACGGCAACGACTGTTTGGGTTGA
>QIGT01000201.1 GCA_003230835.1 Gammaproteobacteria bacterium | reverse complement strand
CAGCAGAGGTGCCGGCACCTAGAAGCCCATTCATGCGCAATCTCTTTGTGTCGGTTTGCGCGGCGATGTCGTTGAATAGTTCAATATCAGGCGGGTCCAATCGCGGATCGGTGGCGCTGGTGATACCTCTTGTTAACATCTGCCCCATCGCTGCGACAATGGCCGCCCGCTTGCGCGCCGTAGAGGGCGCGGGAACCATGGCCCGCATCTTAAATGCTGGACCTTCAAACAATACACCAGTGGGCTGGCCACTAGTGTCCTTTACAATGACACCACCAGGACCTGGGTCTGTATCCGCACCCACGCCTGCCATTTTCATAGCCATGCTGTTTACCCAAACCGCATGCCCAGAAAACTCCGTGAGGACAACCGGGTTGTGTGGCGACACGGCGTCTAAATCTGCAGCTGTTGGCGCCCTTGCCTCACTAAAATAAGGCTGATCCCACCCACGCCCCTGTATCCATTCACCCGGCGCAGTATTCGCCACCGCATCTTGTACCGTGGCCACTATGTCAGCGATAGATTTAACCTTCGGAAAGGTGACATCAATGGCAAACGGTGGCTGCGCCAAACCCCAGATCATCAGGTGTAGGTGTGAATCATTGATTCCAGGAAGCACTGTACGACCTTCAAGATCAACACGCCTGGTGTTTGGACCGATAAAGGCTTCAATGTCCTTCACCTGCCCTGTGGCGAGAACTCGGCCGTCACCGATGGCTAATGCAGGCACACGACTATTGGCTGCATCCACGGTATGAATCTCACCCCCTAACAAGACAATATCTGCCACGCTTGATGGCGCACTAGCGGTCAACCAACCAGGTAAAGCCAATACCGATGTAGCCGCTAAGAACTGACGTCTTGTGGGTTGTAGTGTACGAAGGGGCATCGACTTGAAATGTGACATACGCAGCTCAACAAGGTATGAACCCCATCATAAGCTTAGTTCGCAATAAAACCTCCCTTCATAAGCCATCACCAGTCGGCTATGATATGCACGATGAAAATCTACACATCTTTCCGCATGATCTGCACCATCTGGGTGATGGCGCTATCTGTGTTCACCACCACCGCATTGAGTGCAGAAACCAAGGGCAATCCCCGAGTTGTTATATCCACGCAGTTCGGTGACATCGAAATAGAATTGCTCGAAAAAATGGCACCTCGCACGGTGGCCAACTTCCTCTCACTAGTAGATGAGAAATTTTACGATGGCCTCATCTTTCATCGAGTCATCGCTAACTTTATGATCCAAGGCGGTGGTTATACACCAGACCTTACCTATAAACCTGGTGCCAACACCGTTCGCAATGAATCGTCTAATGGTATAAAAAACCGACGCGGTACTATCGCTATGGCTCGTCTATCCGATCCTGATTCAGCCGACACGCAATTTTTCATCAACGTCAACGACAACCCCAATTTGGACGCTCAAGGAAACCAACCGGGTTACACAGTATTTGGCAAAGTGGTGAGTGGCTATGAGGTGGTTGAAAAAATAGAGCTGGTGAATACTCATCTGCAAGGAGGAATGGCTGCGGTACCAGAAGAACCCGTGATCATTACTACAATTACACGTTGAATATTGTCACCGTCTAGGTCATGCAAGACTTCAGAAACAATTTCGGTCGATAAAAAAGAAGATCGTCGTCAGCCTCGTGTTTGTGTAGAATTCGCGGCGCTTTTTTATAATTATAAGTACATAAAATGCCTATCTTTCTCATTGCCGCAGCGAGCGCCTTCCTGCTTGCCTATCTAATCACTGAACTTACCACTCGACTTTGGCCACAGGATAATTTCGCACTGCTCGTTATTTGCTTTATCGCCCTGTTAATCAACGGCCTATTCAATGCAATTTTGGCTAAGCGTGGCCAACCCCAGCAAAGCAAAAAAGGCGGTGGGCAGAACAATCGCGACAACCGCAATAGCCGAGCTTCGAATAAGCAGCCCAAGCGTCAATCCAAGCAACCCAGTAGATCCGCTGGCAATGCTCCAAGCAAACCCAACGGTAAAGAAGAACAAGGTAGGGTTAAGTGGTTTAATCGGGCCAAAGGATATGGCTTCATCATCCGCGAAAACGAAGAAGAGGTATTTGTACACCAACGCTCAATAATCGGTGAAGGTGATGACCCTCGGCAACGTCCGGTTCTACGTGATGGCCAAGAGGTGAGCTTCGTGGTGACCTCAAACGAAAAAGGCGTACAAGCAGAGTACGTGCGCGCCCTCGATTAGCTACTGGACCAAATAGAAAGTCACATGGACATAAAATCTGTCCTTGGCAGCAAGATTGATGCCGCGTTTACGCAGCTAGGGCTACAAGGCCAAGCTGCAGTACAGGCATCTGCTCGGGCAGAATTTGGTGACTACCAAGCCAATGGTGTTATGGCTGCCGCAAAGCGTGCGAAAAAAAATCCGCGCGAGGTTGCATCTCAAGTAGTCGACATCCTCGACTTGGCGGGTATTGCATCTAAAGTCGAAGTAGCCGGACCAGGGTTTCTCAACATCACTTTGGAGGCGAAATTTCTGGCACAAAACATGCCTGGAAGAGTAGATGCTGTAGATGAAGTTGCGACCATTGTGGTGGACTACTCAGCGCCTAATTTAGCCAAAGAAATGCATGTCGGCCATCTGCGCAGCAGTATTATCGGCGATTGTTTGGTACGAGTATTGGAAGCCCGAGGTCATCACGTCATCCGCCAAAACCATGTGGGCGATTGGGGAACTCAATTTGGCATGCTGCTGACATTTATGCAGGACAACAATGCTGATGGCAGAACCGATGCCCTAGCCGATTTGGAGTCGTTCTATCGAGCTGCCAAGGTTCGTTTCGATGCAGACGACAACTTTCGCAGCCGCGCGCGTTTGGCCGTGGTTGGGTTACAGTCAGGCGACGCAGATTCATTGTCAGCCTGGCAACACTTTATCGATATATCGATGACCCACTGCGATGACATTTATCAGCGTTTGGGCGTGACCCTCACACGTAAAGACATCGCGGGTGAAAGCAGTTACAACGATGATCTTGCGCAAGTGGTAGAAGACCTCGACGCACAATCTCTGTTGCAAGAGTCCGACGGCGCGCAATGCGTTTTTCTTGATCAGTTTAAAAACAAGAAAGGTGACATCCTACCGGTTATCGTACGAAAATCTGACGGCGGTTATTTGTATGCGACCACTGATCTTGCCGCAGTCAGACACCGAACAGGCACCCTCAAGGCCGACCGAGTCTTGTATTTCACTGATGCGCGTCAGTCTTTGCACTTCAAGCAAATTTTTGCGGTAGCCAGCGCGGCGGGTTTTAACATGAACAATGCCAGCCTCGAACACATGCCCTTTGGCTCGATGTTGGACGCCAAGGGCAAGCCATTTAAGAGCCGCGAGGGCGGTGTCATAAAGCTCAGTGATCTACTGGATGAAGCCGAACGGCGTGCCACTGTGTTAGTGCGGCAAAAGAACCCAGGCATGAGCCAGGACGAAGCAGAAAGCCTGGGTCGGGTAATTGGCATTGGTGCGATTAAATACGCAGACTTGTCTAAAAACCGAACCAGCGACTATGTCTTTGACTGGAATCAGATGATCAGCTTCGAAGGCAATACCGCACCCTACCTACAGTATGCCTATACACGCATCCAGAGCTTGTTTTCCAAGGGTGATGTGAAGGTTGAAGACTTGCCAAGCCAGGTGATTGCCGTTGACGAGTACGAACGCCGCCTTGCTGTCACGTTAGCAGGATTTAACGATATGCTTGACCAAGTGGCCGAGGAAGGCAGCCCACACTTGTTGTGCGGCTATTTGTATGAGTTAGCCACGCGCTTTACACAATTCTACGAAGCTTGCCCCATTCTGAAGAGTGATGGTCAGGATCGAAGCCGACGTCTGGCATTGGCAAACGATACCGCGATGACACTACGTCAAGGCTTAGATCTACTGGGCATAGGCGTGGTTTCTCACATGTAATTTCTCACATGTTAGGCAGTTGCAGTGGTTGGCATGGCGTAGGATTTCAATGTTTCTGCAAACTCATGTAATGCCTGCATGCCAGACTCTTCCGCCTCACGACACCATTCTGCCAGAGCAGCAATAACCTCATCCATATTTCCACCGCGCTTAGCCCAAATAGCCTGTAGGCTATGATGCAGATCATAGATCATCTTTATCTCGGCACTGTTTTCCAACACTGCAGTGATTTGGTCTCGACCTCGCTCATCCACCAAAGAACTTTCGCGATAAAGTAGTTTTCGCGCTCGCTTGATGAGCTTACGTGATGCTTGGTCGGCTTTGTGGTATTCCTGATTGAGCACAGGCTTCACTACTTCTTCCGCATATCGAGACATGACCCGAAAGCGATCATTCAATAAAGCCCAAGCGGCATCTTTGTCAATGGTCGACTTGCCAGCAATCCGCTCAACCACGGGACCCACACTGATGACACGGGCGAGACCAAGCATAACAAGGAGACGAATCCATGCCCAACCCAAATCAAATTCATACGGCTTCACCGATAATTTGGCAGAGTTTGGGTAAGTGTGATGATTGTTGTGTAATTCTTCCCCGCCAATCAGTATCCCCCAAGGCACGATGTTGCGTGCAGCATCTGGGCATTCAAAATTGCGGTACCCCCACCAATGGCCAATGCCGTTGATGACCCCTGCCGCAAACAGAGGAATCCAGATCATTTGCACAGCCCAGACCGTTAAACCAAGCACACCGAACAATGCGATATTGATAACTGCCAGCAGGCTGATGCCGTAAAATTTAAAAGGAGTATAGACCTTACGTTCGACCCAATCATCGGGGCAGCCAGAACCGTACCTGGCCATAATCGACGAATCTTCTGTCGCATCACTGTAAGTTTCCGAGCCAAGCCAAAATATTTTACCGATACCCATAACCACTGGGCTGTGAGGATCGTCCTTAGTTTCACAAGCGGCATGGTGCTTGCGATGAATAGCGGTCCATTCTTTGGTCAACATACCGGTGGTCAGCCACAGCCAAAAACGGAAGAAGTGCTTAAGCACACCGTTCAATTCAACAGACCGATGCGCTGAATGACGGTGAAGATAAACGGTTACGGATACTATGGTGATGTGCGTTACCACCAAGGTATAGACTACCAAGCTTAAATTTGAGAACTCTAATAAGCCATGGCTAAGCCATTCGATTATCGTCACGCGTTCTAACTCCTATTTATCTTCGTTTGCAGGTATTTTCAACGCCGCAATTGTAGGCGGGCAAAAGCCAGGTTACTAGCTTGCAGTACCCCTTCCTTTTAGTTTAATGAGTATTTCTAGTTGCTGTTGAGGCATTTGGCACGCTTAATACATTTTTACCTGACTTATCGAGCGGAGGCATAAGTACACACCAATATGTCCACTTTTTTTACAAATATCATCCATCCAGAACAACTACAACCCATCTACCCTGAGTGCATTATTTTGGACTGCCGTAGCAAGCTGGGAGAGCCGAGCTGGGGGCTTACGCAGTTCGTAAACGGTCACCTGGCCTGCGCCCAGCATGCCAGTCTAGACAACAACTTAGCCTCTACTGCAGGGCCACAGGGGCGACACCCCTTACCCCCCAAGGAGGTTTGGTTACGCACCATTCGACACTGGGGTGTGAACAACCAGCAACAGGTGGTGGTTTATGATGATGCAGGGGGTGCCTATGCTGCGCGTGCCTGGTGGATGTTTCGTTGGGTCGGTCATGAAAATGTGGCGGTTTTAGATGGTGGCATATCCAGTTGGACAGAATCACTGCACAAAGGAGCTGTGGTCTCTCCCACACCCAGCAATTTTAAAGCGGGTGCTGAGTTAACTAAAATCATATCTGCCGT
>QIGT01000287.1 GCA_003230835.1 Gammaproteobacteria bacterium | reverse complement strand
GTATCGCAAGCACCCAACTCACCACTGCAATGAGTAAACCTTCGATTATTGTGATCTTTTGAATAACGTACGGTGTTGCACCACCAACCTTCATGACACCAATTTCACGGGTGCGCTCCAGCACGTTCATACTCATAGTCGACATCAGCCCGAGCAGGCCAATTAGCCCTAGCAGTACAGCCGTCATGACCAAGGTGACAACCAGCAACGCCACATGTTCGCCCATGGCAGTCTGCAAAAAGGACAAGGGTATCGCCCGCTTAACGCTTACACCCGCTTGGCGGAGTGTATTGTCGATTGTGCGTATAAGTTCTTCGCGCTCGATTGGGTCGCTGGTGGTTGTCGCCACACGCAGCAGGCGGGCGCTACCTTGTGTTCCTGCTGCAAGCTCAAAGCTGCTGTCGACAACATACGCTACTGCACCTGAGCCAATTTCTTCTACAACACCGACCAACCGCCAGTTCCTATGTTCACCGTCGATGGAAAGCGCTATCGAATCGCCTAGACTGGCATCTTCCAGCATAGATTTAGCAATCTGATTGAGTACAACGGCAGTGTCGTCACCATTTTCCAACCACCTGCCTGCCAGTACGGGGTAGTGGATCATCGCCGTGTCTGGTGGCGCCCCCATGAGGACAAAGTTGCCATGACCGCCATCCGGGTATGCACGGGAAATATCGATCTGTCCACCTTCTGCAAATGCAGTATCGGTATAGCCCCAGAATTCAATCTGTTCGATCCCCACCAGATCACCTAGTGCTTGCACGACGATTCCCTTCGGTGTGGGTTGATTGAGAACGAACTCAGCGTCGTAAGATCTATCCGTATAGACCCGGTCGACAACAACAGCCCAGCTATGGCTGACGTTCAGTGCCGAAATGAACATGCCACCACCGATTGAGAGCAATGTAAGGGAGAGGTAGAGGCGACCCCGGCGCCGCAACATATTTCGAAAAGCCATGTTCCAAGTCAGACTCAACCAAGACATTGTGTAGCGGCGGTTATGATGGATGGCCGCAGCCGCGATGCCGTTGTCCGATATCGCATCGCGAACACTTAGGGTGGAACCCTTGACGATGACGCCCACTGCAACCAGCGGTGGAACCACCAAACTCGAACCAATGAGAAGCGCGTAGACCCATATTGGAATGGCATCGCTCTGAATCTCCAAGTTCAACAGCACACCTATGACTTGCGCAAGTTGGCTGGCGGCAAGTTTGCCGGTGGGAATTCCGATCAGGGCCGAAAGTACGCCCACGCCCATCAGCATGGCAAAATACATGCTCGCAATCTGCGAAGAGCGTGCACCTACCGCCTTCATCACGCCAATTTCTCGCACTTGGCCAGACAACTGGGCCGCAATGATAGTGCCTACCAAAACTGTGCTTAGAAAAAATGCCATCACTGCAAAGACCAGGAATAGAAACAAAATACCAAACATCTGAGTTTGATGGGGATGAGTTAGCGGAGGCGGCACTCGAATTCCGTGCACGTGATGGCCTTGTTGTATTAGCTGCTGCGCTAGTGCGCGAGATGTTTCCTCAATCAGCGCAATATCATCCGGATTACCGTTAAGTTGGATGCGTAGCTCCTCCAGAACTGGCACTTCACCAAGCAAACCGAGGGTCTGCCTGGTGATATACCCATAGCCACTTTGCTGCTGTTGGGCTGGGGCAAGGGTGGCGTCGTGCACCAGCCCGGTAATTGGAACTTCTGTCGGCGCTCCATTTGGCGTTTGGATCTTGACCGAGCCGCCTACCCCCTGCAACAACACAGCCTGGGCGGTTCGCTCGATCAACATTGTGCCAGGTGGCGGTGCTACGACTCCCGCCACCGGTGTGAACATGTTCAATCGTACCTGGCTGAAGTCCTCAATCACGAACAGAAGTATGGGTAGCCAAATGCCCTCGATTTTCACCCGAGCGTCGATGAGCGACCGAGCTTCTACCTCTGCTATGCCTGGAAAGTTCCGCGCTGTCTCTAGCACTGCAGCGGTAACCACACCCACGTCTATAGTTGCCGAGGCAGGGTTGGTCTGCATGTAATTTCGGGGAATTTCGCGTGACAGAATCGCGTAAGTGCCCAGTATCGTTGTGACCGCAAAAACCCCTACAATAATCGCAGAAAGCATCAAAGTCGCTCGTGTCCGGTTGCCGGTAAAGTCTCGGACCATTTTTTTCCATCGAGGTGAGATCAAGACAGTACGCTCTCGATCCTGCCATCAACAATCGTGATGGTCCGCTCAACGAAATTTTTCACCTCCTGCTCATGAGTGACGATGAGCAATGTTTTACCCGCCTTGGAAAGATCGGAAAACAGGTCAAGTACCGCGCCGGCTGTTTGCGAATCTAAATTCCCGGTTGGCTCATCTGCAACAAGAATTGACGGATCATTGGCCAGCGCACGAGCGATAGCGGCACGCTGCTGTTGTCCGCCGGATAACGCGGCGGGGAATTTGCTCGCTTGATCGGAGATGCCCACTTGATCCAACAAAGCAAGTGCTCGACCGCGCCGTTCG
This sequence comes from Gammaproteobacteria bacterium, assembly GCA_003230835.1. GTDB lineage: Bacteria > Pseudomonadota > Gammaproteobacteria > Pseudomonadales > Azotimanducaceae > UBA4421. The sequence goes on along the minus strand of QIGT01000287.1, from coordinate 3,318 downwards.
TCGGCACGCCAAGTGGCACAGAAGTCCATGGGTAACATAACGTTTTCGATAACGGTCAAGGTTGGGAGCAATTGAAAGAACTGAAACACAACTCCCACGTTAGAGCCGCGCCAGATCGCCAGCTCCGTTTCATTCAAACCGTGAATTGCTGCGCCATCGACCCAGATTTCCCCCGATGAAGGACGATCAATGCCGGTAATCATATTCAGCAGGGTAGACTTTCCACTCCCCGATTTGCCAACGATGGCAACGTACTCACCACGGCCAATCGTCATGCTTACGTCATTCAGGGCGGTGAACGGTTCTGCGTGGACGTTGAAGGTTTTACTCACGCCAGTCAGTTCGACAATCGTCGAACTGGGTTCCTGACCTCTAATTTCGGCGGGGCTGGGTGTTGGTGACATCGACATGAACAAGTCCTTTTTGTGGCGTTGCTGGGGCTTGCGCCAGTTTGATGGTTATTTAGTCAAACACTATGTAGGATAGTGGACAATGAGTTCCGTAAATACAACAAACAAACCGGCTCACATGCGCAGTAGAAGACATTCAAGGGGAAATGTACGGAACTTAAATCGAGTGAAAAATGCCAACTGAGAAGATAGACCGTCGTAGCCTTCGCACCCGGGCAATGCTGCGCGATGCCTTGATCTCCTTGTTCCAAAAAATGGACTATGAAACGATTACCATTACAGACATCGCTGACCAGGCTAATGTGGGCCGTTCGACATTCTACGCTCACTACACCAGCAAGGACGACCTGTTGCGCAGCAGTTTTGCGGGCCTGCGGGCGTTGTTGGTCGACCAGCAGCAGGAGGCGTTGGCCAGGCGTGGCAGTTTCGAGGATCGAAGTTTGGGTTTCAGCCTGGCCATGTTCGAGCATGCCGGAAATCATAGGGACCTGTATCGCGCACTCGTCGCAGGTCGCGGTGGCACCATCGCACTGACCAGCATTCGCCAGATATTATCCGATCTGGTTCGTAACGAACTTACCACAACCTACGATAAGGCCAACCCACACTTCGTCCCGCATGAACTTGTCGTCCAATATGTGGTTGGCGCGTTTATGGCCGTGCTGACGTGGTGGCTAGACCGGCGGGCGGAACTACCCCCCGAGCGCGTAGACGCAATGTTCCGGAAATTGGCGGTACAGGGTATTTTTCGGATCAATGAGCCGCCACCACCTGCAGTTCCACTTTCCAACTAGCCTGGGCCAGGATCGATTGAACGCAGGCTCGAGCACGGGGAATGATCAATCTTAGCCAGCACCTGCATGGTCTGGTCAGCAACGGTTCCAGTAGGGTCATCCGCAACCATTCCAGCAAAATAAGCAGTATTCCCATGCACCACCACCTGGCTCATTCTCGAACCAATATCAACTCGCTCTATATTCATGTTCAATCCTTCAGCTTAGTCATGTGATCGTATACCGGTGTTGTCTGCCAGATTTTTTAGAGCCGTATCTTGGGCTGCTACAGCCTGTTCCCATACGCGGTTACGCCAGCCATCCTCATCACAATAAAAAGCGTCACGCATATTCTTCTGAATTTCCTGGGCCTGGGGAGCATCTAGTCCACCATAGGTATGAAGCCAATTGTCGCCACGCAAAGCATTCATAACGTCTTTTGCGTGGCGTGTTCCAAACTCATAAGCAGCGGCCGTGAGATCTACGTCAACAAGGACCTTCTCGAGGTATTGGAAAAGCCCTCCGGTGATTGGGTATGCAACCGACTGACCGGTGTAAACTGATTTTAAGTTTTCACCCCACCATTGTTCCGCCCGATCATGGGCAGCCGACTCCGGCGGGTGGAAACAAAGCAACTGGCCATCACCATAAGCACCAAGGCCGGTGTGATAGTCGATGGCGGCAACAGCCTTAACTCCGGTGAGGTGCGTGTTAACAAGTTGCATGAACATCTTGTTTGACCAAGTAGGGGAATGCCCGCCATAAAAAACCGAAAAAGGGTACTTATACTGGCCAATGGGAACTTGGTTCATATATGCGTTTTCACCATGTTCTTTGATGTAATCCGAGATTGCTTTATCAGCTTTTTTACGAACTGGACCCACCCATTCTTTTGGCACAAACGCGTGGGCCAGTAAGTCATACACAGGATTGACAGGGAGTGGCTTGGAGAAGTCTAAAAAATTCCGGTAAAGATCAACTCCTTCTTGCGTTGTTCGTCTGAGCCACGCAAAACCATAGGGGTTAAGTGCGTGCACCATCACCAGCGCCACACCCTTTGGTAACGCTTTATGTATGCCACTACGTAAGCTGCCTACCTGAACACCGGAACCGCAAAAACCCTCCACACCGTGTACGCCACTAATCGTCAAAAATATTTTCTCAGCATGGACAGGTCCGATACGCGCCACATCAATGAAAAGTGGTTCACCGGCCGGTCCCGTTGATGGATGCCGTAGCGAGGTAATATCTGCTTTGGCTACGCACGCTGCATCAAGGAATTTAGCTCTGGCTTCGTTGTAGTTTCTGGAAAAAAAATCGGTAACATTCATCTGCTAGTCCTCGTGCACTAATGCGGGTTCTATTGCTGAAGCAGTGGATTCGTCGCGAGTTTGCGCCAGAGATTGGAAAATAATTTCGGCAATTTCCACAACTTCCACGCGTGGGTCCACCACGCCTTCAAACATGGTTGTACAATTTGGGCAGGCCACCGCCACAACATCAGCATTGGTGACTCTGATCTGATCCATGCGAAGATCCGAAATACGTTTTTGTCCTTGAACATCAGCAAGAGCTGCACCACCTCCCCATCCGCAGCAAAACGAACGCAGCCCAGAACGCTCCATTTCCTGCAAATCAATACCAGCCGCCTTCAGCAGCTGTCTGGGTGCAGCAATTTCACCGCTGTAACGTCCTAGATAACAAGGATCGTGATAGGTCATTACCCGTTTAGAACACCCATCAAAAACCAAACGTTTCTGCTCAACCAACTGCGCAAGAAACGTGGTGTGATGAACAATCTCATAGACGCCGCCAAAGGCAGGATACTCCTGGCCAAGGCAATGCAGCACATGCGGGTCGTTGGTCAGAATTGTTGTGAACCGATACTTCGATAGTGTCTCAATATTACGTCTGGCTAAGTCTTGAAAAGCTGCTTCGTCACCTACACGACGCGCAAGATCACCGACATCAAGTTCCTCATTTCCCAGCACTGCAAAGTCAACATCAGCCCGACGTAACAAAGCCACCAGTGCACGTAGACTTCGTTGCGCCGACATTTCAAATACACCTTGGCCTAACCAGAGCAGCACATCACATGGGTTGCTTTGTGAGATGAGAGGCAAATCCAAATCTGC
>QIGT01000278.1 GCA_003230835.1 Gammaproteobacteria bacterium | reverse complement strand
TGATCGATGACATTTTGCATGAAGCCTAATTCGCCAGTGGCCAGCGTGTCGGTTATTTTCTGTTTAAATTTGGCAATACGTTGATTCTTCACCGCTTCTGTTGAAGGCAGTTGCAAGGGGTCGATTTTTTTTCTGGTGGCTCGTTCAATCGCGGCCAACATTCGTCGCTCTCGCGGCGCGACAAATAGAATGGCGTTGCCTTTTCTTCCCGCTCTTCCAGTGCGACCGATTCGATGAATGTAAGCTTCTGTGTCGTAAGGAATGTCATAGTTGATGACATGGCTAATACGATCCACGTCAAGACCACGAGCGGCCACGTCAGTGGCGACTAATAAGTCTAAGCTGCCGTTCTTTAAACGCTGGATCATTTGCTCGCGATGTTTCTGTGCCATGTCGCCATTCATTGCAGCGGCGGCGTAACCTCGGGCTTCTAATTTTTCAGCCAACTCGGTGGTTGCATTCCTTGTTCTAACAAAGAGCAAGACGGCATCATAAGTTTCGACCTCTAAGATGCGAGTGAGGGCGTCGAGTTTATGCAAGCCACTGACTAACCAATAGCGCTGATGAATAGTTTCTGCTGTCTCGGTGCGAGACTTAATCGATACTTTTTGTGGGTTCGTTAGATAACGTCTTGCGATGGTTTCGATTTGCTTTGGCATGGTTGCAGAAAACAAGGCCATTTGCCGGGTATCTGGAGTTTGTTGGAGAATCCATTCTACTTCGTCAATAAAACCCATGCGCAGCATCTCGTCTGCTTCGTCAAGCACCAGTGCCTTTAATCTGTCTAGTTTCAAGGTGCCTTTGCGCATATGGTCCATCACTCGGCCTGGTGTACCAACCACTACCTGTACGCCGCGTTTTAGGGCGCGAATTTGCCCGCCATATTCTTGTCCACCGTAGATGGGTACCACCTGAAACGACTTCATGTGACTGGCGTAACGCTTGAATGCCTCTGCGACTTGAATGGCCAATTCTCTAGTTGGCGTTAATGTCAGCACTTGCACCTGAGTCTGTTTGCTGTCCAATCTGGCTAGCAGTGGCAGGGCAAAAGCGGCGGTTTTGCCTGTCCCTGTAGGCGCGTGTCCGAGTAGATCGGATCCTTGGAGTAGATGTGGAATGGCTTGAGTTTGGATGGGTGAGGCGTTCTCATAGCCCACTGATTCGAGTGCTTTTAGCAGCGGCACGGGCAAGTTCAAGTCGGCAAAACTCGTCGTTTGGTGCCGAGAATTAGACATGGATTGGTCCTGGTAGGTGGTGGTGAATGAGCTGGCGAGCGGACCATACCAGGGTACGGACGGATCACAACCCATTCTTCATGGGGTGCAGTCGAGCCTAAGTGAATTCGATATTTATTTCCCCAAGCCGGCCATAGTCTGCCTTGATGATGTCACCTGCTTTGACCGCAACTGGTCGCGTGAAAGAACCGGATAACACAAATTGGCCGGGTTCAAGACCGATACCGTGCTGGGCGAATCTTTTGCATACCCAACGGATACCATGGCCTGGATGGTCCATTACCGCTGCGCCGAGGCCGGTCTCTTCGATGGTTCCGTTGTGATACAGCAACGCGCCTGACCAGCGTAAGTCGACTTCATTCGGATCGATGTGCACATCCCCCTGAATAAAGCCTGCGTTTGCAGCATTGTCCGCGATGGTATCAAAAACATTGCGGGTATAACCGGTTTCTGCGTCTGTGCGCGTGCTACGAGCAGAAATAAGTTCTAAAGCAGGTACAACATAGTCTGTGGCATCAATGACCTCTTGCAAGCTAACGTCGCTGCCGAATAGGGATTTTTTTATGACAAATCCAAATTCTGCCTCGATGCGGGGGTCTAAAAAATCGCCGGCGCAGATCTGGCTGTTGTTGCTAAACGCCATCTCATCTAGCAATACCCCATAGTCTGGCGTCGTGATGTTCATGGCTTGTTGCATAGCCCGTGAGGTTAAGCCGATTTTGTATCCTGCGAGCTTGGCGCCACGCGCGAGTTTGATGTCCACCCATGCTTTTTGAATGGCATAGGCGTCATCCATATCGAGGTCGCGCAAAGATAGAGTAAGTGGCTTGGTTTGTTGTCGTGTTTGTTCGGCGTGGTCTAATTGTTGCGCTGCCGCAAGAATTTGTTGTTGATCTAACATGTGATTTTCCTGGTAGATTAGCTTTCGAAAGGCACATCAAGCGCGATGTTTAGCTCAGCTAGAAGTTGGTAAAGGGTATTGAGTTTTTCAGTACTGAACTTGGCTTCGATGTCTTTGTAAAGTGCTTCGGAGTCTGGGCCCACTACAGCGTATATTTGTTGCCCCTTTACAGTAAGACAAAGGACTGATTTTCGCTGGTCGGTCGCATCTGCATCCCTGCGTATGAATTCTTGTTTCACAAGGTGCTGCAAAATTCGGGTCAGACTGGGGGCGAGCAAAAGGCTTGCTTTAGCCAACTGGCTTGCGTCCATGACATCAACCGAAGCCAATACACGTATCACGCGCCACTGTTGTTCGGTAAGTCCATGGCTGCGAAGCATAGGCCGAAATTTTGCCATGGCAGCTTCTCGGGCTTGTAACAGCAGCATGGGTAGGCTGTGTTTTATATCTCTTAGTTCACTCATAAATACAATTTAGCCGCATAGTTGCTACTCGTTGGTTGTTTGAGGCATACTTAACATGTTAAATGATAGGCGGTATTTAAAGCCACATCAATAATTAATCAGAGGTTCCCTAGGTACCGCAGTACGGGAGAGTAATGTGACCACCGAATTCGAAGCAAACCTGCATGACGTAGAATCACCGCTAAAACGTTTTCGCACAGAGACCTTAGGGCACTTTATCAATGGTGCGCGGGTTGCAGGCAGTTCTGGTGAAACCTTTAGCAACGCAACTCCTATCGACAATTCAGTGATCGGTACGGTTGCGTCTGGTAGCGTTGAAGATATTGATTGCGCCTGTCTTGCCGCACAAAGCGCTTTTCCCGAGTGGTCTAGAATGGATGGTTCTAAGCGTCGTGAAATATTGCATGACGTTGCCGATGCCATCGAAGTGAATGCAAAAGAAATAGCCTTAGTGGAAAGTTACGACACCGGCCAAGCCATTCGATTCATGAGCAAGGCGGCAATACGCGGTGCTGAGAATTTTCGGTTCTTTGCAAATATGGCCACCTCCGCCCGCGATGGTCAAGCCTTGCCAGCGGCACAGCACATCAACTACAGCATTCGACAACCGATTGGTCCGGTCGGGGTGATCACTCCGTGGAATACCCCTTTTATGTTGTCCACCTGGAAAATTGCACCTGCGTTGGCTGCTGGGTGTACGGTAGTGCATAAGCCGGCCGAATGGTCACCCTGTACTGCAGCTTTGTTAGCAGAAATAATGCACGACGCTGGGCTGCCTAAGGGTGTGTTAAATACGGTCAATGGCTTAGGTGAAATTGCCGGCAAGGCACTCACTGAACATGCTGCCATCAAAGCCGTAGCCTTTGTTGGAGAATCTATCACGGGCAGTCATATCATGCGCCAAGGGGCTGATACACTGAAACGAGTTCATTTTGAGTTGGGGGGTAAAAATCCGGTAATAGTATTTGACGATGCGAATCTCGAGCGTGCCTTAGATGCTGTGGTCTTTATGATATATAGCCTTAATGGAGAACGCTGTACGTCGTCTAGTCGCTTGTTAATCCAAGAGACCGTGCGCGATGAGTTTCTGCAGAAGTTGCAATCACGGGTCGAAAAATTAAAGGTAGGGCATCCGCTAGATCCGGCTACCGAAGTTGGACCGTTGATCCATCCTCGCCATGTGGAAAAGGTTTGCAGTTATTTTGACATTGCTAAAGAGCAAGGTGCTCACATTGCAGTGGGCGGGCAAGCGTTGGCACCCTTGGTGGAGGCTGGATTTTGTCAAAGCAATGGCAACTTTGTCGCACCGACACTATTCACTGATGCCAACAATTCTATGCGCATTGCCCAAGAAGAAATATTCGGGCCGGTGTTGACCGCCATTTCATTTACTGATGAAGCTGATGCCTTAGCCATTGCCAATGGCGTAGAGTACGGCTTAGCAGGCTATGTATGGACTGGCGACGTAGGCCGCAGCATGCGGATGGCCCGTGACTTAGATGTAGGGATGGTATGGGTGAACTCGGAAAATAATCGTCATTTACCGGCACCCTTTGGCGGTATGAAAGGCAGCGGTATAGGCCGCGATGGGGGCGACTATAGCTTCGAGTTCTATATGGAAACAAAGAACGTCTGCGTCGCCATGGATACCCATGTCTTACCAAAGATAGGCGTTCCAAAAATAGGCCAGCCAGATTAGGAGTCAATGATGAGCTTGTACCAATTGCAGAAATGTCTGTACAACCTTAACCGAGACGATGCGGTCAAGGGTGCGTATGAGAATGATCGTGGGACACTATTGCAAGATTACGACTTAACCCAAGAAGAATACCAAGCGTTGGATACAGGTGATATCGGGTTGCTGTACGTATTGGGTGTTAATGGCCAGATATTAATGCACTTTGCGGCCTTTCTAAGTGTCGAATGGTTCGACTATTTAAACTTAATGAGAGCCGGTATCGAGAAACATGGTCCGGTGCGGGATGGTGTTTACGCCATGACCGGGGGTGGCCAGAGTTTCGCCCCCGAGGGGGTAATATGAGTTTGGTTTATGTGGGCGTAACCAGTCATGCACCTGGCATGACAGGACGAGCGCATCTGGTTGACAATACTGCTGAGCGAGATGCCCTCTATGCGAGCTTGGATGAGCAACGCAAAGACATCGAAAATTCAGGTGCGGAGGCTTTAGTCGTGGTCGCAGCTGAACACTTCGCCAATTTTTTTATGGACAATATGCCGGCGTTTTGTATTGGCCTTGGAGATAAGCATGAGGGTCCAATAGAAGACCCTGATTGGTTGCGGATTGAGAAAACGCAAGTGCCGGGCGCGCCAGACTTGGCTAAGCGCATAGCGATTGAAGTGATGCAAACTGTAGATATCGCTTATGCCGAGGAGTGGAAGTTTGACCACGGCATTATGGTGCCGTTGCACTTCCTAACCCCTCGTTATGACTTACCGATTATCCCGGTGAATATTAATTGTCAGGGACCGCCATTGACGCCTTTGTCTCGAGCATGGGCTTTTGGTGAAGCTTTGCGCAGGGCATGCGATGCGGTGCCAGAAAAAGTGGCTCTGATTGGAACCGGAGGAATATCACATTGGCCAGCAACGCCAGACTCAGGAAAAATAAATGAGGCTTGGGATCGAGAATTCTTGCGGCGACTCATGAGCCAAGATAAAGAAGCGTTGTTGTCTTACTCAGATGAAGAGACTTACGACCAAGCAGGTCAGGGTGGTTTTGAAATCCGTACCTTTATTGCAGCGGCAGCGGCAGCCCAAGGCAAAGGTGAGCTGCAGTACTACACGGCGCAACTGCCCATCTTTGCGGTGGGATGCACGGTGGCAAAATTTAGCTTGTCAGCTTAGTGTCTTGTCTGAATTCAACGAAATATTCAGACAGGAACTAGTTTGAAGTTGTTTTGCATTCTAAGGCGAAGCCAGTCAATCTAAGACTATGACATTTGCATTACAACCTAAAACTGAAGCTGGCGAGCGCCTAGTAAGTGCTGCCAAGGAGCTTCAAACAGCTTTCGCATCCCGGGCTGCGGCTGCAGATCAAGCCGGGCAAGTGTGCCGGGAAAATTATGATGACCTTATACGTACTGGCGTAGCATCTGCCTTCGTTCCTGTGGAACTGGGTGGCTTCGGACTGCAATCTGTGCATGATTGGATTGTGGGGATTGTTGCATTGGCCAAGGGGGATGGCTCTACCGCCATAGCCATTAACATGCATCTAGGTA
>QIGT01000155.1 GCA_003230835.1 Gammaproteobacteria bacterium | reverse complement strand
TCATTCGCGCACAACCCTCTTAGCTATATTGTTTGTAGTCATCAATTAGTCATCGACGTGTGTTATAGAATGTATATAATAGCAATCCTTATTATAATATGTCTATAATAAATTTTTTTAATGGAGATCGATATGAACCAAGCAAACACCAGGCTTATCTATGACGCCGACAGCCACATTATTGAAACCAAGGGCTGGCTGGAAAGCTATGCATCGGAGAACGTCGCCGGAAACTTATCTCCAGGCTTGATCTCATTGGACACTGAAATGTTACAACCCTTTATTGAAATTGGCGAAAAAAGGCTTGCAGGCAAACTGCCGAAACTCACTTCCGAGTTAAAGAAAGACCTATTTGGATGCAAACACAAGCTGAACCAATGGGCAGCTTACGGTGCTGCTGACAATGGCGAGCGTAGCGATATGTTGGATCAAGTTGGGTTTGCATCACAACTCGTATTTCCCACGCTGGCTCCATCTCGTTTTGCGAATCACGATGACCTTGACATAGTCTACGGGGGATGTGAGGCACTGACCCGAGCGATGGTGGATTTCTGTAGCAAAGATGCACGGCTACTTCCGGTGGGTTACATGTCTTTACGAGACCCACAACGCAGTGCACGGGATGCACAAAAAGCAATCGATAGCGGGATTCGGGCTATGTTGATACGTAGCGACGCTGTAGATAACAAAGCCCCGTCTCATATTGACTACGATTCCCTTTGGAGGGTGCTCGAAGCTTCCAAAGTCCCGGTCATTCTACATATCGGCAGCGGACAGAATATGCCAGGCGCTTACTTTCGCACCGGCATATCCGAGCAGGTCATTGACTCGCCTGCCAATGTCGAAACAACACATCCAAAGGACCTACCCGTGTTACATCATTCTCCTGAACGGTGGTTAACTTGTATGATTTACGATGGCGTGTTCGACCGTTTTCCCGAGCTACGGGTGGGCATGATTGAGTTAGGTGCCAATTGGGTGCCTGCAATGGTCAACAACCTCGATTACGGCGTATCGCAATTAGGTAAGTTTGATCTCAAGCTTAAAAGCCTGGCCATGAAACCTTCAGAATATGTGTTGCGGCATGTGCGTTTCACACCCTTTCATTTTGAAAATGCAGGCTGGATCCTGCGCAATGTTGGCAAGGAGTTGCTGATGTTCAATTCAGATTATCCACACCCTGAAGGCGGCAAAGATCCAATGGGGCATTTCACCACAAGCCTGCAAGCGATCGACGCGAACGAGGATGAGTTAGATCACTTTTTCTCGAAAAATTATGCAGACCTGTTAGGCATCAGTGCGAATCAGTCACCACTTTGATTTAGCTAATTTGCTGTTCGAGTTGATCGAGCGTACGCCAATCAACAACCCATACCGATTCGTCTAGGAGATCACCATGCGAACCAACTACAAAACTGCTTTGCTCATCATTTTGCTTGGCAGCGCACATATTTTAGGCCAATCGGCTTTTGCTACGGAAAGTGCAGACCCTCTGGTTATCGAAGAAATTATCGTAACCGCCGAAAAAAATGAGTCGAATTTGCAAGACACTGCTATTGCAGTCAGCGCATTCACCTCGGCACACCTGGAGCGAGCCAATATTGAGGATGCGAGCGACTTACAGTTTTCCATTCCAAACTCATTGTTATCGCGCAATGTAACCCTGACAATTCGCGGGGTCGGGAATAACGCACGCTCCACCACAGCAGACGCCGGCGTCGGCTTCCATTCGGATGGCGTTTATCTAACCTCCCCGAATACAAGTGAGGAATTTTACGACCTTGAACGCGTGGAGGTATTGCGAGGTCCTCAAGGTACACTATATGGTCGCAACACCAGCGGAGGTGTGGTGAACTACATCACGCAAAAACCCACCAATGAATTCGAAGGTGGGCTGACCGCGTCTGTGGCTAGCTTTGACTCGATTCGAACGAAAGGTTTCCTCAATCTCCCGATTACGGAAAGCCTAGCTGCTCGGCTTGCATTCAACACAGTTCGTCGCGATGGATATACCGAAAACATATTTAACAACACAGATATAGATGGCCGGGATCAATATTCCATTCGTACACACATAAGTTGGCAACCAACAGATCAATTCAGCTCATTACTCACCCTGCAATACTTCAACGAAGACAGTAATCGAGGCGCACTTGACAAAGTGCTCTGTACGCCAGATGCAACGCTCGGCTGTTCACCGTCAAGCTTAGGAACCGGTGTTCCGGCAGACTACCTCGGCAGCCTACAAACACCCTTACAGGGCATAGGTATAATCCGTACTCCGTTGTACGACGCAACCCTAACAGGCAATCCAAGTAACTTGCGCGAGGTCAATTTCGACACTGACCCGACTTTCGATCAAGAAATTTTCTTTGCAAGACTTGAGTTCACCCTAAAGCTAGAAAATATGAATTTCACGTCAATCACCGGCTTTCAGGACTTCAAACAGGACAATAGATTAGATTCCGACGGGTTAGTAGCCAACGATGCTTTTAATACGCCACTCACACAAGCACTGTTCGGAGCCAACGGCGTAACATACTCACCTGATGGAAGGAATACGATCACGACATTTGACTACTTAATTAGTGGACGTGGAACCCAAATCAACGACCAAATCAGCCAAGAGTTTCAGCTTAGCTCGAATTTCGACGGTCCACTAAATTTCACCGCGGGCTTGTTTTGGATGGAGTTTGACGCTTCCAGCCGGATTACTATTTGGGCGCCTGATCTCGCCATCCTTGGCCAACTGGCCGGCCTGCCGATCACTGATGCGCCTGTTGATACTTTCTCTCCTGAAGTGCGTACCGATAGCTGGGCAGTTTTCGGTGAGTTTTATTACGACATTAGCGAGGATCTCACCCTGACGGTCGGTTTGCGCTATACCGGCATTTGGTCGTTACGTTTCACCAGCAGATTTGCAAACAAACTCTGCTCGATGGGAGGAAGTGACTGGCAAAATCAACCTCAGTTATGATGCGGACCTCGCATTTACCGACAGCACATTACTTTATACGACATTATCGCGAGGCTACAAAGCAGGCGGCTTAAACCCTGCCAACCCACAGATCCCCCCAAGCTTCGATCCAGAATTTGTCAACGCCATAGAAATCGGCGCCAAAAACAAGTTGTTTGGAGGTCGAGCACACGCAAACTTCACCTTTTTCTACTATGACTACAAAGGCTTGCAGTTGAGCCAACTGCTTAATACTGTCGCGATCAATGAGAACTCTGACGCAAAGATTTTCGGTGCCGAATTTGAACTGGTCACATTACTTAGCGATTCTGTGCTAGTAGAGTTGAGTGGCGGTTATCAAAATACCGAAATATTAGATTTTTCCACCATTGATACAACCATAGGATCCAGTAATGGGGTATTTCCGTTTGACGGAAACGAGTTACCCAATGCGCCAAAGCTCTCGGTTAAGCTAGGCATACAGTATTCCCACCCTGTGTTTTCCGGCTTGGAAGTTGTATATCGGTTAGATCATTACTGGCAAGACAGTTATTGGGCGCGTGTACACAATACTGTGAACGATGAACTGGATTCTTGGAACCAAACCGATTTACAAATTACCTTATCTTCATTTGACGGAAACTGGGAGATCGAGCTCTTTGTTAAGAACTTAGAAGACAATGATGACATTACATTTTCACAGGCTGGTAGTGAGCTACTGGGAAGGACGCGAGCCTTAGAACTGTTGGAACCGCGTTTATACGGACTTACTGGCACTTTTCGGTGGTAACGACCCGTATAGGACGCTGACTATCTTCGAAAGGCACTAATGCCGTTGAAAATAAAGTCGATTGTAGATGCGATCATTTGGTCTCGATCACCGTGTGAACGATTACATTGTTCTGCTGCGGCGAGTGAGGCGGCAGAGGCCATACGTGTGATGTATTCTGCCTGTTTATTTGGTAAATCGTATTTGCTCGCCATCGACCTGATTAGAAATTTGGCGAAACGTATGGAATTGTCCTGGTCGATGCCGCCCAATACCGCATCAATATCCGGCTGGCTTCTTAAAATACTCACTATGTTGCCAGCAGCATATTGTTCAAAATTAATCGTAACAAAAAGCTCTACAACTTCTTCATAACTATGTGAATCATCAATTTGATCTTGAAGTTGCCTGATATTATGAGTGTACTCTCTTGTCAGTAACTCCTGCAGCATGCTCAAGCGAGACTCGAAGTACTTGTAAACCAACGGATTGCTCACTTGGGCTTTTCGCGCAAGCAACTCCATAGTAAAAGGACCGAGGCCTTCACTACTAATGATGGTTTGCGCAGTATCTAATAATTGATTACGACGATCTTGCGAAGAGAGACGTGTACGCTTCGTTTTCGGTGATTCCATTTTATCAGACATTTTTTCAACTTTCGGCACAGTCGTTTGACTGCAGCCATTCTAAAGCACTTTACTCAGGGTATCTCCACCAAAGTAATTATGCCATGCGAACCAGTAGGCCAAGTGGCCAGGCAGGCGCGATAATTTTTCGCCTCGAGGTCCGATGAGCTGGGACTCAGTGATTTGCCACGCTTCATCGTTAGAATAGACAATTTTTTCATTGCTAGTATCGTTGCTGAAACTATACTCACCTCGTCGGTAAGCCCGAACTGTACGAGTGCTCTCTTTACCTATTAGCACCACCTTCAAAACGCCGACTTGATCGTTTATTACGCGTCCGCCGCGAAAGGACTTGAGCGGCCAGGCTCGGTTAAACCCACTTAAACGTAGCCCAAACACTTCCGATTTCTGCTTGAGTTGTCGATCTTTTGTGAGTGTTGGGAACATCAAAGCGCGGCTATTGAAGTACTTGCCGTAAGGTTTGCCTGGCTCGTAGTCACGCTCAAACCCAGTATTCACATCGAGCACTTTGGTATCAGGGTGTTGAGCACGCCACTTACCCCATGTAGTGGTGACTAAGGGTAAGGTTTCAAGGCGTATATCAGACTCAGCTAAGGTGCCCACCACGGGCTGGCCGGTAAACTGATTCCATAGTGAATTTGTACCACGATCAAACATAAGCTTGTTTGACCGATAGAGTAGACCTGATGAACCGAATTGAAAATGAGGTGCGGTCCCGCGTTGATCTGTTTTGAACAGAATGCCGGAACCGCACAATGTGCAATAGGCGAGGGAAACAGGTTGGCCGCCGACGGTGTCGTTTAGCATTTCGTGCCAATCCATAATTCTATAAGGATAGGCTCGGACGTCACCATTAATCACTACACCAAAGACTGACTCGCCGTCACTAAGATAGGTGGCTTGTTTGGCAGAAATCAGCGTTGGGTAATCAATAGGTGGAATACCATCGCGTGCACTAACTCCTCCCCACACAATTTCCTCCAATCTAATGGTGTGTTTCATGCGAGGGTATATAAAATCCTTAAAACCCGGATCCATGTTGCCAAATAGCGCACTTAAGTAAACATCAAATTGCGGAAAAGGAGTAATTTGGGGATTGGCTTGTTGCCACTGCTTCCATTTGAACCAGCTATCACCCAAATCTTTGCCCGCTACTTTACGCAATGTGTCTGCAACTTCTTGTCGCAGTGCGGGGCGTAGATATCGCAAGGAGTAGATAAGCGGTGCAATCATGTCGGTTCTTTTATGGCGTTCGATCCAGCGTAATGTTTGCGTGCGACGGATTTTACTGCCGAACAGTAGAAATCTTGAATTCAGCAAAGGATTATCGGTGACTTTGTTAGGCAGGTTTTTATTTGAAGGGGCGGCTTCTCTGTCCGCAGCGGCTAAGACAGTCGTTGCTGGCTGCCCTAACATTGCGTATGTACACGCCAGCCACACTAATGTTCTGCGTGTATTGTTCATGTAAATTGTGACTGATACATGTTGACTAAGTTCCTTGTCAGCGAAGATGGCGTTCGATCTAGCAACTCCTCTTTGTAGCACTCCAAGTGAACTCACTCCAATTCCAGCTGGATGTCGAACGCCTCGCTTTAAATCGGGCATGAAATCTAGATAAACTTATACACGCCTTATGACAATTTACTAGCCAATTACTCCGCCGAAAGCCAACTCCGATTGCTCTTTTCGAGAACTGAGATTGAAAAACACAAATCCTTTTCCATTACCCTAATTCCGCTGAACTGAGAGAACAGAGAAGGGGTATGCATGGGGTTTTCTACCCACTACTACACTGCACGACTGTGGGCGTTGGCTTTTTGTATGGTTGCTGCAAGCACCAGCTCGCTGGCACAGGTCAGCTATGAAACGGTGACCTTTATCGGTGGCGATGGCCACCGCTATGTCAACTACGCCACCACACGATCTGATGCCGACACCTATACCGTGTTCTTCAATAAAGCCGAAGACTTGCAAGGCTATCTTTACATCAATCCTAACGAATACCAATTCGACCGATCGTCTCAAGATGCTAACTTATTGCGCTTTCAACAAGGCAGTTATGCGCTGATCAGTCAGGGTGACTACATCAATGCGCAAGCGCCGGAAGAGTCTAGTGTCACCATTAGCTCCAAGGGTGTTTTTAAGCTTTCTACCTGGAACGGTAAAATGGCCCAGAACGAACATTTTGGCATTTGGAATACACCCGGAGATTTCTCCAATTTTGCCGCCGCCTGGGTACTACCGGATCAGTACGAAATTATTGAATACAGCAGCAACCGCCAAGGAGAGTGGGTTCAGCGCAACAATACTTTGGCATTTTTCGGTAAGAACCTGAACGACATTACCTTTGAAATCAGCTATCGCCCCAAGACCCAAGCAGTTTATGCAAATCTCAAACAACACCTCCAAGGCATAGACAACATTGCTGTGGAGCAGACCCAGGACAGTCTAACGGTCATCTTAAAAAATGAGATTTTGTTTGCTTCTGGTTCATCTATCTTGTCCGAGGAAGGTCGCAACGTGATCATCGACTTGGCCCGCAACCTTGGCACATCTAAAGACTATGAAGTGATTGTGGAAGGCCATACTGATGATGTACCTATTCGTGGCGAGCTGGCGCTACGCTACCCAACTAACTGGGAGCTTTCTAGTGCGCGCGCCCTGAAGGTGGTGCATGCTTTGAGTAGTGCAGGTATCGAACCAAGCTTGCTGCAAGCTCGAGCATTCGGTCCATTTCGTCCGCGCATCACCAACAACAGCGAATTCAACCGAAAAAACAACAGACGTATCGAACTGGTGATTAGACCGCGAAATTCCTAAAATTCAGCACAGAGCAATCTGAGTTGTTTGACAAATTCAAGCGGCTGATCGAGGAACACATGATGCTGCGCATCCGCGATACCGATGGCAGTAAACTCGGTAGGTATAAGCTGTCGCATATAGTCTAAAGTGCGTTGTGAAAACAACTCACTGTTCTGGCCGTAAATAAGCCCCAAATTCACATGTAGATTTTCATATTCTTCGGGCTTGCGCTCTGCATCTTGCAACGCACTAGGAAGATCATCGTCAAACTTCCAAGCCCAGCCACCACCTTCAACCGCCACTAGAGAATTTCGCGCGATATACTGCATAATATATTCATTGTTGCAGGGTTGTGGTGGTTGCAAACGAAACCGTTGTAGTGCGGTTTCTTTGTCTGGATAGACCTTAGCGTTCTGGCCCATCATCATCATCGCATGTTCTGGCGGCGGGTCATCTGGGTGACGAATACCTGAATCTACTAAAACGAGATTTGCAAACCGATCGGGAAAATCGTTTGCCGCCCGCACCGCCTGGTAACCCCCAAAACTATGTGCGACCACGCTACAGTGGCTATCAAAACCCGCATCGTCCAGTACCGCAACAATTTCTCGGGCATAAGTTTGTGAATCGTAGGCGTAGCGATAATCAGAGTCGCCCATACCGGTAAGGTCCATGGCGGCAATCTCGTACTCATCTAACAACTGCGGCGCTATGAAATCCCACCAACGAGAGTGCGCATTCATACCGTGGATAAACAGCATGCCTGGCTTTCCCGGTGCAGGATAAAACCGATAGGCCACATCACATTCTTCAACTTCAACAGTTCGGCTTTCTGGCTGCGTTTCGACAGCGGCCCAAAACCAATCTGGAATAGAAGGCTTAGATGATTGATCCCAACGTGCCACGGCTAACCCTCCCATTATTTATCGTCTAACTACAACTGTCCAAAACGCTTAAGGTGAAAATCTACGTTGCCAAACAAGGTATCGACAATGGTGAGGCGCTTGAAATAGTGGCCAATATTCAGCTCGTCTGTCATACCCATGCCGCCGTGAAGTTGCACGGCGTTTTGGCCGACAAATTTTCCTGACTTTCCGACTTGAACTTTAAAGGCACTGACAGCTTTTTGCGCCTGGGGGCCATAACCTTCATCCATATGCATGGCGGCCATATACATTAACGATTTAGATTGTTCATGCTCCATAAACATGTCGACCATACGATGTTGTAGAACCTGAAACTTACCGATGGGCTGACCGAACTGCTGCCTAACTTTGCAGTATTCAACAGTATCTTTGTACAAAACTTCCATGCAGCCTACCGCTTCCGCCCCCACCGCCATGATGCCCTCATCTATCGCCTGTTCAATGATCACCAAGCCTTCACCGCGAGCACCTAACATGTCATCCGCAGACACCTCGACATTTTCAAAAGTGATTTCTGAGGCCCGCAGCCCATCTACGGTGGGATAATCGCGACGCGTCACTCCAGCTTGGCTTGCATCAAGCACAAACAAAGATACGCCTTTTTGGTCTCGCTGTTCGCCACTGGTGCGCGCAGACACCACCAGCAGATCTGATG
>QIGT01000309.1 GCA_003230835.1 Gammaproteobacteria bacterium | reverse complement strand
ATCTGCAAACTGTAGGGTGAAAGCGAACTTCACATTCTCATCACCGGTACCGTGTATCAATAACAGATCACCCTCTAAGCGGTCTGCAAAGTTCAGCAAATTGGTAGCGTAATAACCCTCCGGGTTTTCATCCAGCATACCCATCCAACGTTCAACACCTACAGCTTGGTAGCGGGATAAATCGATGACTGGCGCCACGCTGACGCCGGTCTTGAAGTGTGGTGCGCCTTTGGTCATTAATGCCGCAGCCAGATAGCCACCACCACTCCAGCCCCAAAAACCTAACCGCTCCGGGTCAACGTATGGCAGGGTTTTCAGATAGTTAACACCTTGCAACTGATCAAGAACAGCCCATTTTCCATAGTGCCCATAAGTCAGATTTTTCGCCAGTTTGCCGCGACCTGCGGTGGTGCGATTGTCCATGGCGAAGACGAGAAACCCCTGTTGCGCCATGTAACGATGCCAGAAGTCTCGCTGCATCCCTCTGGAACTACCCCAGCGATTGACCACCATTTGTGAGCCGGCATTGCCATAACCAAAAACGATGACGGGGTATTTCTTGCTGGCATCGAAATCTGTCGGCTTCATCATATAGGCATTCAGCACCACGCCATCGTCTGTTTCGAAGGTGAAAAACTCCGGATTGGGAACCGCATAGTTTTTCAGACCTTGAAGATGGTTTTCCTGCAACACCCTCACTTCGTTACGGGAGGAATCAATCAATGAAATACGTGCTGGTGAACTGGCATTCGAGTAAGTTTCGATGGCGTGTTTGCGGTCTGGCGAAAAATTCCAGTTATACCAGCCTGAGTCGCCGGACAGTTTTTGCATTTGAGAGCCGTCTAAGTCAACACGGTAAACATGTTGGTCCATCAAAGATTCTTTCTTGGCATAAAAGTACAGCCACTGATTTGCTTCATCTAGTGCCAATACTGAAACCATCTGCCAGTCTCCACGGGTCAGTTGTTTTTCATTGCCGTCAAAGTCAAACACATAGGCATGGCGATAACCGCTTTTCTCGGAGGTCCAGATGAATTGATTCTGCCTTGCAAAAAACGTTAGGTCGCGTGTGATATCAATCCAGGCGGGGTCAGTATCGGTAAGAACGATACGGGATAATCCACTGTTCGCATCCGCAAACAACAAGTCCAGCCGTTTATGGTCACGGCTTAAACGCTGTATGGCAAGTGTTGAAGAAGACCCGGCCCAGTCAATAGCTGGAATATAATCGTGCGGATTGTCGCCTATATCCATCCAAGCGATTTTTTCACTCGCCAGATCAAATACTCCGATTTGAATCAGCGCGCGATTCTCGCCGACGTTAGGATATTTCAAAGCGCGGGCTTTACTGTAACTGCCCAACTCATCAATCATGTCAAAGACTCTGACCGCGGTGGCATCAAGTCGCCAAAAGGCGATTTTCTGACCATCAGGTGACCAGCGCCATGCCTGGGTAAAACCAAACGCTGCGCTGGCGTAATCAAAAATGCCGTTAAAAATATCCGCGCTACCATCATTGGTAATCGCGTGGACTTTACCGTCCTGAGTTCTGCTGATGTACAGGTTGTTTTCGAGTACATATCCGACGTGTTTGCCATCGGGTGAGAGGCGTACATTGCGTAAATTCTGGCTGCTATCAGCCAAGGCCGAAACAACTTTACGCTTGCTATCGTAGATATAATGGGGGCCTTGCATGACGCTGTCCCAGGTGCGGGTTTTCGGGCCGCTTATCAGCATAATGCGACGGTTGTCTGACCATTGATAAGCACTCATTTCGAGCGGATGTGATTGGTAACTTAGATCACCCGAAGCGAGCAACAACTGGTTCTTACCGGTTGCCAGATCATGCTGGAAAACATTCAGTTGGCCCGAGTCCGGATCACGTTTGGTAAATGTAAAATTCCTACCATCTGCACTCCATTGCACATTCGACACACTTTTGCTATCGAACTGGCCATCAGTGAATATGCTGTCCAGGGTCAATCCTGGCTTGCCCGTGCCTGCAAACGACCACGCCGCAAATAACATTGTGTATAAAACTGCCATCAAGCAGAGCGGCTGCCGAGTGCTCATATGAATCTCCTGTAGATTTGATGCCTAATGAATACTAGCAACACGATAAACAACAATTCATGCTTGGCATTGCTAACTCTCACCTATTGCATTGCGTTTTGCGCATAAGGGTGTATTCACGCTTATACGACCTATTGTGCAAAGCAGTTCCTGCTAGGATAAGCAACATGAAAAAGCATCAAGGCAACTATTTTAAGGTACTGGGTTTAACCATGGCCGTGGTGTTGTTACCGGTAATCAGCCAGGCCAAGGAAGCAACTATCTTTGATGAAACCATCACGTTTTTCTATTACAAAGACCTGCAAGCACAGATACCATTTTACGAGGGCCTGCTGGGTCTTAAAAAGACTATGGATGAGGACTGGGTCAAAATTTACCAAATCTCGGCTACATCATCAGTGGGCATCGTGCTGCAAGGGCGTGGTTTCCATGACGTTGCAAACGATAAGCCAGCAATGTTAAGTATCGTTACCAACGATATCGAAATGTGGTACCAGCGGCTACAAGCAGCCGCGGTGCCAATCTTGAGCGAATTAGCACCGTCGGACACCGACCCTGAAGTGGGACAGGCGCCAGTACGAAGCTTTATTGTCGAAGATCCAGGTGGATATACCGTTGAATTTTTTACCTGGCGGAATACTGACTAACGAGAAATCTGTTGCAATCAAATAACACGGCTTGCTGATCCCGCAAAGGCAATCAGTTAGTATCATGGTTGCGGATTAAATCATCAGACCAAAAGAGTAATATCATGAAAGACCTTCACCTCTACCTTCGCCCAAGTATTACTATGTTTACCCTCATCGCCTGCTTTTGCAGCAATCTTGCAGCAGCAGAACTAAGTAAGACGCCTGATCTTCTACAACAGGTGAACGGCCTGTGGGTTTATACTGGCTTGACAACCGGGGATGGTCAGGAACTGCCGCTTACTGGTATTTTTCTGTTTAAAGATGGTTTCTTTGTCCAGCAAGCGGTGTTTAACGGCGAGCCGTATGAGGCCCAGGGTTCAATGGCGCACGCAGGCCCCTACTCGATCAATGACAAGTTTGTACACTTGGTTGCAGAGCAAACCATCAGCACAGCCCCTACTGACCAACCAGCCATTAAATTTCAAAAGAATACTGATCATGACATTACAGTAGAGCGTCGCGGTGATGACATGACACTGGTTTTTGGCAAGGGCACAAGTACAAAACAATTCTTTAAGCGCATCGGGCCTGGCGATGGCGATCTCTATCAACTACAGAAAGGAGTGTTGGCTCTGGTAGATGACCATTTCATTTTGGTGTATGGGGATCAGGATCAAATTGTAAGCGGTTACGGTCATTACAAGAAGAATGGTGAATCCTTGTCACTCGAAATTATCCGTTGGACGGAAGCAGATACTACCCAAACGACCAACCTGCGAGATACAACCATGCACGCAAGCTTCGATGGTAAAACGTTGACATTGGAAGACGGCCGCACCTACCAGTAGCTTAGACCTAAGTAAGTGGCCTGATCGCGGCAATATCCGTCGCGCGTGCCAATTGTTGCGTCAATTCAATCAATTTCAAACCCTGCTTGGTGCTTGGATCGCCGTCACCAGCGCACGGTCTACTTTGGGTATACAATTCTTTGCAGCACCACTACCGGAGGCGTTGTGCACAATTTGCAAGCCATCCATTCTGCGCAACATCGTGTCATTCAATCTACCATGGTCACGCGCGCGCCCTGCGCGGCCCTCAAGCCATTTCTCGACGTGCTGTGGGCATCAACCGGTAGCGCAGAATCCGGCTTTCGCCACCAACAGGTTCTGCCGACTGGCATGGCCCATATCGTGCTTCGGTTGGGGGAGTCGCCGGTGTGTATCCTCAAAAATCCCGATGATCCAAAAGGAATGTCCATCGGATCGTCGATTATCGGTGGCGTACGCGCGACCGCTTATTTCAAGGATGTCGAAACCCACTCACCGAGCGTCGGTATGTTGCTTCGTCCCGGGGCGTTGGAACTTGTGTCGCAAGCACCGGCGAGCGTGTTCGCTGGCGCGCACACTAGCCTAAATTTGGTTTGGGGTACTTCGACTGTTACTGAGATATTAGACAGATTGAGTCGCGCGCGAAGCCCAGCGCTGATGCTCGATGTTATCGAGCATTTTCTCATGCTCCGCCTACCGCGAACTCGCGGCATCCATCCCGTGGTTGCACACGCGTTAAAGCGGTTTAACGCCGATGCTAAAGTAGCAGATGTCGTTTCGGAAACCGGCTTAAGCCATCGTCATTTCATCAAAATATTTGCTGCAACGGTGGGTCTGACTCCAAAACTCTACCGACGAGTCCAGCGTTTCAATCACGTTCTCAGTTTTAACAAAACCAATCGCCATGCCAGCTGGGCTGAAATTGCCGCCGAATCAGGCTTTGCCGACCAGGCTCATTTGAACCGAGAGTTTTCAGCTTTTGCAGGCATATCTCCCAGCAGCTATAGGCAGCTCTCGGTGGGTTCCACCCACCATCTGCCAGTCGAGGTCAAAATTGTCCAAGACAACCAAGAACACCTGAACCGATACTGTAGAAGTCAATAAAAGAGGAACCTATCGTGACTATTCATGAGTTGTTTGTTTATTTGCGTGCCAAGGATGCTGATCAGGCTATTTCTTTCTACGCTAAAGCGTTTGGTGCAACGGAAAAGTTCCGGCTTGTCGAACCTAACGGTCGCATTGGACATGCCGAACTCATGTTTGGTGATGCGTCTGTTTACATTTCCGATGAGTTTCCAGAAATGAATGTTCATGCCCCGAAACAAAACGAATCCAGTACTTTCATCATGCACCTTCACGTCGACGATGCCGATGCGTGTATCGCCCGAGCGGTGGAAGCGGGCGCGGAACTCTTGCGCGAAGCCCAAGATCAATTCTACGGCGAACGCTCCGGTACGATTCGTGATCCGTTTGGATACGAATGGTTGATCGGTCATTCCCTGGAAGAAGTAGAACCTGCTGAAATGCAGCGCCGCTACGATGCCTTGCTCAACTCTGACCAGGACTAGCGTCACCTACTAAAAATGAGGCAAATGGTGCTTTCGCCGCAATTTTCTGTTTGGCACTATGGATGGTGTAAGTCAATGATCGGTGGAGGAATGTTATATGTCCATGCTGCAGGGTGTTCGCGTGTTGGATCTGAGCCGCGTCATCTCGGGTCCGTTCTGCTCGCGTATGTTGGGAGACCTCGGGGCGCAGATCGTCAAAGTGGAAACGCCTGCAGGAGAAGCAACACGTCAGGCATCACCGTCGATGGGTGAATTTTCTTCGCTTTTTACTCAATACAATGCCGGTAAGCGCAGCGTGTGTATCGATCTGCGCAGTGCACAGGGGAAACAGCTCGTTGTAGAACTGGCTCAACAATGCGATGTCTTCCTCGAAAACTACCGCGCTGGGCTCATAGACCAGATGGGGCTCGGCTACGAAGTAGTCTCAAAGGCCAACCCGAGCATCGTCTATTGCTCTATCTCAGGTTTCGGCCAGCAGGGTCCAGATGCAGGCCGGCCAGCTTACACAGACATCATTCAAGCTGAGAGCGGGTTCGACTACGCTGCTCAGAACATGTACGGAAACGAACTGCACACCCCGCCTGGTGCACCTGCGGCACTGGCCGACACCTGCACGTCCCTGAACGCAACTATCTCGATACTCGCGGCCCTCTATCATCGGCAAAGTACCGGCGAGGGCCATTACATAGACATGTCGATGTTGGACGCCATGGTTGCCGCCAATGACACTACCCTGCAGCGTCATCTGTTCAGCGCTGGGGAGTTGGATGCACCCAGTGCTATTTATCG
>QIGT01000354.1 GCA_003230835.1 Gammaproteobacteria bacterium | reverse complement strand
GATAAGGCGATAGACAGCCCTACCTTGATCTGACTCAGACAGATCTTCAGGATTCCTTTAACGCGGCATCCGTAGCTGAACAAAAACAAACTTTCACACACTTTGACGTGCATTTTGTGATCTTCCCCGCTACCTTTTTAGGACCGGATCTCGCCACAGTCTACGAAATAGTGGGTTCAACTCGAATCTTATTAGGTCAGACCTACGGATTGGAACTTCACGAAGTACTGGAACAAGACGCTGTGTATTACCTCGCCAAATTTAAACATACAGATCACGATCTCCTGAAATTCGAAATAGAAGTCGCCGTTGCGGGGATGGTAAGAGGAAGCGATAAACCTAAGTTGTTGGACTACTAGGGTGTCGCCGACAGCGCCTGCCCGCTCATTCCCAGAGCCTGCTGCGGTTGAAAAGACGGATCGTCGGTTAGTGCATAACTGCCGTCTTCCAACCGCCAGGCATGGTTGTACTGGTTGCTCAGCTCAACCTGGCCACCGGGCGCCTGGGTGTCGTTGTAGTTTTGAACTTCTCTGATCGCGTTGATGAAGTCTCCTGCTCTGGAGTCAGAACTGCGTTGGTTCGACTGCCAGGCTTTGTGTGTCATCTCGACGATCTGGGCGTGAGCTTTCTGACCAATCTGAGAACGATCCCAGCTGCCTTTACGGTCGATTTCATTCATCCGTTGCCCGTGCTGCGTGATACGGCTCAGCCAGTTCTGGTCAGGCATGATGGAACGACGGACGCCTTCGTATAGTGCGGGCTTAAACCCATTGACGGGTGTGTAGAAAGCAAACGTCGGCGTTGCGTTGAAAGAAAATGACTGGATTGGTGGACCGATGCCGTAACCCTCGCCACCCGTCAGTGTCTGCGTGATCACGACGGTGGTGCTTAAACTAGTGCGCAGCGTATTTCCGTCGTTCGAGGCATCGAAGACGATTTCACCGGCTTCCACGCGGTAATTCAGACGAATGAATCCGTTGTTTATCGTTTCGTTCGGTGGTGTTGGGGTGGCCTGGGCGATGTCCGGACGCGAACGATAGTTGACCACTTGGGCACCAGGAAAACCATGCTGCACCAATGCTCGCAAGTAATCCTCGACACCGTTGAGCTGCCGCAGTGGGCAATCGAAGTTTGTGGGCCGTCCTTCAGAGCTTTGCTCCCAACCCTGCTGTGGCAGGATCCCGATTCCACGCAAACCGTCTGCCGCTTCGGCATTCCAGTTAACCCCCCAACCGCGGGTGCAGGCATGCTCCCTGCCCCAGGAAATGCCTCCGGTCTCTTTCCAACCGTATGGTTTGAACAGGGTGGCTGCGATCATGGGTTGACCGAACCCGGTACCGTCAACAATGGCTGCGCGCTCAAGTCGGATTGTCTGCGCTACCGACACAGCGCTGCAGCATAGCAGGCTGATCAGAAGGGTGACTCTTCTCAGTGATCGGTTTTGCATGTTATTGGTTCTTATAGTAAAAAATGAAGGTCCTATCGAATGTACTTGTTAACCGGAAATGAGTCAAAAGTTGGTTGGCGGAGGCCCACGGGTCACCATGTGATATTCGAGCCTTTGGATTTTATTGCCAAATTAGTGGCGATGGTGCCGAGACAGAGGGCCAACCTAACGCGTTTTCATGGTGTACTGGCAGCCAACAGCAAACATCGCATCAACGTAACACCAACAAAGCGAGGCAAAATCTAACGATAGTTATAAGGCAGGCTTAGATTTATGCTCAGTTGATGGGCGTTCACAGATACTTCTGTGAAAAATTCTTGATTTGAGAAGAGTGTCCCCATCTCCCATTTCGATATTGAGATTATGGCAGGGAATAGGCAATGACATAGTCCCCCAGCGTCGAACCCATGCCTTTATGTCCCCCCGCCGCAATCACGACATACTGCTTACCGTTCTGCATGTACGTCATGGGGGTCGCCTGACCACCTGCTGGTAGGCGGGCCTTCCAAACCTCAGTACCGTTATTAATATCCAACGCGCGTATATAGTTATCCAATGCGGCCGCAATAAAAATCAACTCGCCCCCTGTTGTAATCGGACCGCCGATGCCGGGAACTCCTAATGCCAGATTGGGAACCAGGGCGGGCGCAAGATCCTCTATTGTGCCATGTGGTACTTGCCAGAGTATTTTTCCCGCAGTCATATCAACTGCTTTAACCCAACCCCAGGGAGACTTGGTACAGGGCGATTTCAAAGGTGAAGTAACGATTTCCCTCCGCATCCCGTAAGGTGTGCCTTTCTGGGCAGTATATTGGGAATTGGGATATTTTCCAGATTGCGCTTCCTTTTTGAAGTCTTCCCGTTTGATTAGTTGAATCACATTTGCAATTTCCGTCACCCTGACAATAGCGATCTGTTTCTCGGGATGAAATGCAATACCTCCCCAATTTATACCACCAGCATAGGATGGCATCATGATAGTGCCCTGTAGGCTTGGGGGAGTGAAAATGCCTTCTGAACGCAGGCCATCAAATTGTTTTTTGCAGTTCCATTTGTCGAACAATAAAAACCCCCCGGCGTCTTTCCCTGTGAGGGGCTTGTGGTTTAGCAATGGCGGTGGGGCGACTGGGAAGGGCTGCGTTGGACTCAAATGTTCTCCGGGTACGCCCCCCTGTGGAACAGGCTTTTCTTCAATTTCAAAAACTGGCTCACCAGTCATGCGGTTAAAGGTAAATAGCAAACCTGTTTTGGTTGCTTGTATCACCGCTGGTATTGTTTTATTGCCCCTTCTCAATTCGACGAGGGTGGGTTGGGCAGGTAGGTCATAATCCCAGACATCGTGGTGAATTAATTGCTGGGCCCACCTCACTTCACCCGTTTGCGCATCAAGGGCCACTAAAGAGTTGGCATAGAGGTTGTCACCTTCCCTTTCTCCACCGTAAAAGTCGGGGCTTGCAGACCCCGTGGGGACATAAACGATTCCGAGCTCGCTGTCTGCAGAGAGTGGAGCCCAGGCATTTGCTGCACTGTTCTTCTTTGCTTCTTCTGGTCGCCATGTCGAGTAGGCAGGGTCTTTGTCATCCCGAGGTATCGGATCAAAAGACCAAATCTCTTGCCCTGTTCTGACATCAAAACCACGGACGATGCCTCGTTCTAGTTCTACCCCTCGGTTATCCCCGATGGATGACCCACTGATGATGATATCGCCAACAATAACCGGCGGCGAGGTGACGGAGTAATCATAGCTATCGGATTCTCGCAGATCGACGCCTTTGCTTAGGTCCAGTTCACCGTTGGTGCCAAAATCCAGGCAAGGTTTCCCAGTATCACCATCGACAGAAATTAGCCGGCTATCGAGGAGTCCGGTCATGATTCGATGGTAGCAGGGTTCAGCTTCATCTTTCTGGTCATCTATCCAGGAACTCGCACCGCGATTGGCGGTTTCTGAGGTCGATCGGCTTCTGTCCAGTTTCGGATCAAAGCGCCATATTTCTTCCCCTGAACTAGGTTCGAGGGCCATGATGATTCCGCTGCCTGTTGTGAGGTAGAGTTTATTCCTGACAATTATGGGATTGGTTTGGAAGGAATAGCCGCTTTTTGAATTTTGACTGAGTTCGCCGCTACGATAACGCCACACTTCTTTGAGTTGTTCGATGTTAGCAAGATTGATCTGGTCTAAAGGTGAATGTTGCAGCCCTTTTTCGCTGCCACCGTAGTGAGACCAATTAGTATCAGCAAAGGTTGCTATGCTAAAAAAGTAGGAGAGAAACGCGTTGGTACAAATAGCCATACCTTTGAACATTTTGATTCCAGAGAGTGATGAGTAAGCCCTATGCTGTGCACGAATCTTATTCGACAGGCGTGATGGTTGGGTTATTTTGGGCTTAGAGGTTCAGTTTTGTGTTAAGCGGCATCGGTACGGGGCGATTGGTGTGAGGAAAGGATGAAGAAGGAACTTTTAATGTTGGGTGGTATTTTACTGATTCTACCACTCCTTTTAGCCACGACTATTTTACTTGAAGATTACCGGGCAGGCGAGGAACTTGTCGTCTGGCGACCTTTTCTAACTGAATATTCAAGTGCGCTCGTCGCGTTAATGCTGATACCCGGTGTACTGTATATTGATCGACAATTCCCGATTGCGAATAGAAACTGGTATTGGCGATTCTTGCTTCACCTGCCGTTGAGCATTCTGTTCTCGATTCTCCACATCAGCGGGATGTTCGCGCTAAGAAAACTGATTTATGATTTGATGGGTGAGGATTTTTCCATGGATCCTTTACCATGGGTATTTCTCTATGAATATCGTAAGGATCTAGGGACTTACATTGCCTTATTGATGGCTATCTACGCCTATCGTGAAATCCTGCGGCTGCGTCTCGGAGAGGCGCAATTGGTGAGAAAGGAAGATACATCGAATGAAAAAATTCTAGTCAGTAAACGAGGGGTGTATCACTTTATTGAACCCGAGGAAATACACTGGATAGAGTCAGCTGGAAATTATGTTGAGCTCCATGTCGGCGGTGAAACCTATATGTTACGAAGCACGATGAAAGAAATTGAAAAGCGATTGGGTACCAGGCACTTTGTACGGATTCACCGATCAACTCTGGTCAATCGACGTGAGATCAAAAGTATTATGGTGGGGCCGAGTGGCGGTAGAAAATTAACCTTAAACCGGCATGATGAAGTCTTTAGCGTTTCCAGAAATTTTAAACATAATTTAACAATCCAGTAAATGTGCAATGAATAAATTCATCTAGAGGTTTGTGACAATGGTGCATTTGAGCTTTCCTGATGCTATTGCTGCGAACATCGCGAGGGATGAGAGAGAAAAGCAACATTGTTCGCATTGAGAAAAAGGCTCACTGGTGCGAACTGGAATTTTGTTAATATCTGAGCATTCTCGACCGTTCAACACGATGGTGAAAACGGTGCTCACAAGGATGGAAAACTGGCCTCGGCCCTTGACGAAAGAACATAGTCATTTGTCTGTGCCTGCGCGACACATTTGAGAGATAAAGATAGAGATCAAGCACTGCAAAAAATGTCATGTCAGTTGCCACTTTGGTTTACCTGATAGGATAATATTGTGTTATGGATGCCAAGCTCAGACTGAATACCGCCATTGGCACCGAAGTCATGCTGCCGCTAGCTGGCGCTGGTAGCCGAGCCTATGCGTACATCATAGATTGGCACTTTCGAGTCGGCCTCGTGCTTTTGTGGTTGACCGTATGGCTTTCGTTTAGCTGGCCAGTAGATTTCAGCACATTAGCAGACGACGACAATAATTTGCTTTGGCTTATAATCCCGTCGTCCGTCCTGTATTTGCTCTACCATCCCATTTTAGAATTATTGATGCAAGGCGATACGCCTGGCAAACGCTGGATTGGGCTTAATTGTGTTGATGCGCAAGGCAATGCTCCAAGCAACGGCGCGATTTTACTTCGCAATGTTATGCGCATCGTAGATTCACTGCCGGTACTTTACACCGTGGGTATCACTTCTATCATATTCTCTAAAAACCAACAACGGCTGGGGGATATGGTCGCGGATACCCGCGTTGTAGTCGCCATGGAAGATAGCCAAAAGGCACTTGCGAAACTCGATCGTATTGAGCATGCAACAGTCGGTCCGCAAGAAGCTGAACTCGTGATAGAGATACTGGATCGTTGGAAAACATTAACGAAGACTAAGCGCCGCGAGCTTGCCGAGTCTTTGCTAGGCCGATTATCGATTACCGTAGAAACCAACGATCGAGCACTCAAGCGTCAACTTGAAGTGTTGCTCGGTTAATGGATAGCACCGATCTATATAGTCGGTTACTGCAGGCTCGTCGCGCCGCGTGGGGCCGTATTAGCCAGTCCATACGCGGGACTCGACGTGATCGCAGCATGGAGGAAGCGCGTGAAGTGCTTGACGGATATCGTAGTCTAGCTCGCGATACCTCCTTAGCCCGGCGACAAGTGCC
>QIGT01000266.1 GCA_003230835.1 Gammaproteobacteria bacterium | reverse complement strand
AAGTCCACGGCGTCTTCGAAACTCATGTCGCCGGTGTGCAGGTTGACATCGAGAATGACCCGCGCTGCACGCCACAGGCGATTACGTAATTGAGTCAGCCTGATGTCATCACCTTTGAGAAACCCTTGTTCGAACATCATCTCTTCGGTAAAAAGACCCCAGCCTTCAGAAAAAATGGGTTCACGTACGATCTTGCGCAGCAGACGTGGGTTGTTCCTGGTTTTCAGGCCATGCACATGGTGGCCGGGGTATGCTTCGTGCACTGCAATAATAGGTATCCACGAGTTGTGGTGGGAACGCAGTCGTTGCGCACTTTGTTCGGATGTCATCCATGCTTCGATTGGTGTCAATATGAGTTGGCCTTCAAGACCAGTGCCAAAAGGATCGACCGAACGGAAAGTTCCGAATGGAGAGGAGCGTCGCATGGCCGGCGGTGTATCAATGGTAATCACCCGCTCACCTTCAGGTAAGCTGACAATCTGGCGTTCGATCACAAACGCTTTGGCGTCATCAATGGACGCCTGATAGGCTTGTTTGATGCCGTCAGCAGGTGGATGATGGTCTTTCAAACCCTCGTAAACCTCGCTCCAGTGTTTGCCGGGTTCAATGCGCTCGCTGACTTCCTGAGCAAGTTTCTGCGTATCTTCAAATGCCTTTAAACCCCGCGCCAGAATCGATTTTGCATCGGCGTCCAGATGCCAACGATGTTTCAAAATATAGTCATAGTGCTGTTTTCCAATCGCCCAGCTACCGGTGGATCGGGCTAATAAGTCTTCTTGCAGGAATTCCTCAAAGTCTTGCAAAGCAGTGATTGCTTTTGCGGTGGCCTGACTGAACTCATCAGGGGCTGTTGCACCCTGCTCAAGCAATAATTTAACCTGAGTTTCAAGGCTTTCGATGGTTCCCTGGGTCTTGAAAATTGCTGATTCGGTATATCTGCGTGGGGGTGTACGCAAATTTGCTTTTGCTTTGCTCAGGTGCTGGGGTAATTCTTCCAGTAATGTCTGTAGCGATGCTGCTCGTTTGCTGGCAGGTTGTTCCGACAAGGGTTCAAGTAATCGACCGATTTGAGCGGCAGGTACGTACAACGATGCGACGTTTTCCCAGTCGCGCTTTTTTTCTGCACTGTATATGTCAGATTCCAACAGGCCGATCAACAAGCGGCGGTCAATACGCTCTTCAAGATTTAACTGGGTTGAATCAACATCACTGATTTGCGCCAACAAGTGTCGGTTAGTTTCGCTTTCCTTTGCGTGGGTTTGCTCAGAATATTCCGTAAGACCTGGGCTGTTTTCTTCGCCAGACTGGCGATCTGCGTACTGTTGTATCAGTTCGTCGAGCCGCGAAGAAGCCGATGTGCTGATATTTTCCGGCGCGTTGGTCACATTATTGTCTTGCGTAACCTGCACTGCTGGATCGTCAGAGTCTGCACATGCCGACAACAACAAAAGTGAGCCGAAAAACACGGCCAGTGCCAGCGGCTGCAAGTGTTTTAAAAATGCCGCCATATTCGTGTTCATAGTTGACCTGTCGCAACCAATGTCTCTCTTACACTGTCTATGCCTTTTTCATCGAGTGGCAGGATAGGACGCCGGGGAAAACCACCGGGCTGCCCTTGTAAGTTCAGTGCAGCCTTAAAAATGGCCTGGGCCGAACCAAAACGTGCGGTGTAATCGGGCAGGAACCAGTCTGACATAATACGTTGGTCCAGCTTCGCTGAGGCTAACGCGCTCTGCTTATCACCTTTCCACAAGGCATTGAAAAAATCTGGTTGTATGTGCCCCAAGACAGCACCGGCACCCATGGTTCCGTCAGCTTCACCATTCAAAATTAGCTCAGCGCCACTGGCATCCATTGGCACTCCAAAAATTCGAATTTCACGATTCAATCTGTGCATCACATCTTGAAAGTGTTTGCTGTCTGCAGTCGAGTTTTTGATTGCAACAACGTTTTGCAGTGCAGCAATGGTTACAAGCGTTTCCGTATCCAAATCAATATTGGTGCCGGGTGGCCAGTTGTAAATGCAAATAGGCAGTGGCGTGTCTTTGTTAACGTCTTCATAAAACGCAATGACTTCGCTTTCACTGGGTCTGATGTAAGGTGGAGGAGTTACTAAAATGCCGTCAAAGCCACTTTGCTCGGCAATAACGGCCTTTGTTATCACATCTTTGGCGGTAAAGGCATTGCACCCGGCGATCAGTGGCATTTCGCCTTTCAGGACTTCGCCAGCCGTCATAAACAGACATTTAAATTCGGAATTTTCAAGGCTGAACCACTCACCGGTGGTTCCGGCAATGATTAATCCATGCATGCCTTCTTCAGCGAGCCATGCAAGCAATTGGCGGAAAGCCGCCAGATCCAGATCACCGTTTTGCTCAAATGGTGTCGTAACGGCAGGCAGGTAGCCTTGCCAATTTACGGAATCTCTATTCATTTACTTGCGCACCCCGTTACTCCATTGCAATAAAATGCAGCATGAAGTGATGCTCTTCACACCCAGATTTATAGCCTACGAGTGCTAGGGTGATGTCACAATAACAAGGTATACTCGGAAACGTTGCGAAAATCGCAACACGATTCGGGGGAATATTAAACGTGAATATTAAACGTGGTAGTGCAAAGTAAAAGCACATGCCTAAGATACATAACAACCGCTTACGCTATTTAGCAGAGGCGCTGCGTGGTGGAACCATGCGCGCCGCCAGTGAAAACCTCAATGTCGCTCCGTCATCAATAAGCCGGGCGATAGCTCAACTTGAAGACGAACTGGGCGTGCAATTGATCGAACGCAACCAGACTCCACTGAAGCTGACGGAGGCTGGCAATATTGCTATTTCCTATTACAACGAATTCAATACTCAACAAGAGGCCTTTATCTCACAGGTCCGTGATTTACGCGGGCTCAAGGGCGGTACAGTCAGGCTTGCTGTCGGTGAGGCATTGATTGGCGATTTGCTGCTCAATGTACTGGCACAGTTCATGGCACAGTTCCCTGAAATCAAAATCTACATGAGTACGGGTGGAACGGCAGAGGTGGTCGCTATGGTGCTCGAGGATGAAGCACATATGGGCATGGTGTTTCAGCCACAAGCGGACGCGAAAATTCGGGTGCGAGCTTCATCAGATCAGCCACTTAAAGTTATCGTTCGGCCGGATCACCCGTTCTGCCAACGCGACACTCTGACTCTAGCTGACCTCGACGGTCAACGATTAGGTTTGCCCACCTCCGCATTCCGCATTCGGCAGATTCTGCGCACAGTAGAATCAGAGGAGCACGTGCTGCTTGCGCCGGTGCTAATCAGTAATTCGTTATTGGCTCTAAAAGAGTTCGCCCGCTCCGGTTCTGGCATCACCATCTTGCCGGTGATCGCCGTGCACAGTGAAATCACTGCAGGATCACTTAGAGCAATTCCGTTAGATCACCCGTCACTAATGCATTCCAGTGCGAGTGTCATTACTCGACTGGGCCGCCACCTGCCGTTAGGGGCGGTGCGATTATTGCAGAAAATAGAAGCCACGATGCCATTTCTACCGGCACCCTGATCATAACAAACGCTGCTCTTTACTCGCACTTAAGCAAGTCGTGTATCGCAATGGCTTTGGCTGGAAACCTTGAAGTGAAAGCACCAATTTTATTTTCTGACACACCTAGTTGTCTGGCCATTAGACGGGTGACCGAATACTGGCAATAACGGCCCTGACATAGACCCATGCCAGCCCGCGAGAGGAGTTTGGCGGAGTTGGCGGTGGTAATGTGTGGATTAAGTTGCATCATTCTGAAAAAACTTCCAATGGTCACTTCCTCGCATTTACACAGGTTGACTGAATCAGATTCCAGCTGATCCAATAGACTTGCTCCTGGCCAGGACAGCTCAGTCAGAATCCGCGCAAAGCGTCTTAACCGCTTTACTTTTAGTCGAGGCAAAACGGATAATTTTTCTACTTGTTGCAGGGAAACACTGCCCAATGAAGAGGCACATCCGTAGGCAGCGATTTGACCTTCAAGTGCAGCAACATCAGCCCCGGCTATCGCAGTTATCTCTCCAGCGACAGAAATTCCAGGCACAGTCGAACGCATCCATTCGTCGTGGATTGTGATCCAGCCTCCACGTTTGGCATCCCAGATACATTCAACCCCCGCTTGCCAAGCCAACTCGGTAGCGGCAAGAAAACCAAAACATATGCCTAGTCGATCACACTTGATGTCGCTTGTAGATGTTTTTTGTATGAGGCCATCGTTAGCGATTGGTGCAACAGTGGCGCTTTGTAAAATGTCTTCGCCATTCGCCCGCACAATAGTTTGATTGAATGTGATTGGAACTCCTGCCTTATACAGCCTGCCGATGGCCGCACCGACTTGAGCGAATTTGTCGAAATTTCGAAGCACGGTGAAGGGTGATTTGAGCAGCGCCAACATACGCGAACGACTTTGCGCAAAAATAACACCGGCTACTTTGCCACCCGCTTTCACAATCTGGTCGGCGACGATTAGTTGCAATGGATGGCTTCCAACAAATAAAAACCGCTCCCCTGGGACCAGTTGCTGGCATTTAACAAATGCCTGGATCCCCCCGCTTGCCATCACCCCAGGTAAGTTACAGCCGGGGAAAAGCACTGGCATATCGAAACAACCTGGTGTGATCAGTACTCTTTTTGCTAACAATTCTCGTATGCCATTCTGACCAGCTATGATCAGCGTAAAGTTGTCGTGTACACCTGGGCTTACGATGGCAGATACAGCCGAATGAAATTGCCAAATGATGGCTGATTTTTCAGATGCCTGGTTTAGTAGTGTTTTAGCCTCGCGGTAAACCCGGTCTTCGAGCCAGCCAGTAACTGTGAACTGCTTTGGCGGTTGCCGTAAAATCTGCCCGCCTGGTTTGGCCTGCTCGTCAATCACAGTGACATGCAAACCGCATTCCTGGCCGGCAAGAGCCGCTGCCATGCCTGCTGGTCCGGCACCAATAATAGCGAGGTCAGTCTTCATATTGATCTGACTGAAGATTCGACAATGATATTCCAGTCGTGATTTGCATGCCTGCCTGGACCGTTTGCATGCAGGCACGTCGCCAACGAGCTTGTGTTGAACCAAGATAGTGCACTTTCACTTGGCACTCAAAACAGGTACCCATGTTGCAATACAGCCCTCTCGGCTTGCCGCTATGGGTTAAATTAAAAATGGTGATCCCTTCTGCCAACAGCACAGTCGCCAAGCTCTCGCCTGCATAAGCGCACACCGGTTTGCCGTTTACCGTGAGCTCAAGTTTTGTTTCGCGCTCAACATTTTTAGTAATCCTGTGCGCCATCAGTTTTGCCCCATGAACGAGTTGAGGCTGCTAAACCGAGCCGGGCTGAATGGATCAAGTGGGTAAGAAGACGTGCCCGTCAGAATCAGTTCAGTCATCAGCGCAGCGTAAGTGGGTCCATAAGTGAACCCTGAACCACCCGACGCCACAAAAAAACCAGGAGCTTGCGGAACTTCGCCCAAAACGGGTAGTAGATCTGGTGTAATGGCTGTCGTTCCGGTCCAGGTACGCAGTAACCGCAAAGACTCAACGGCTGGTACCACGTCAACGGCAGCGCGCAGATTGCCACGCACTGACTCGAGCTTGAAATGTGGTGACGCATTACTGGACCAACTGCCCGAACGCTGTTGTAATCGCGCTCCCCAACCACCGCCAATTAGCAAATTGCCATCCTCTGTTTGTTTGAGAGAGAGCTTTCGTGCGACATGCTGAATCAAAAAAGGCATGAGCGGGGCGGTTTTTTCTGTCACATTCATGGTTAGCCCGACAGGGTAGAGGGGTATGTGAAGGTTAACTGCCCAGGCGCCCGCGGTATTGAGCACGTTTTCGCAATGTATTTGTTTCCGGTTTCCCGTGTTGGTGTCTGCTTCGAATGTCACCTGCCATTGCTGGTTAGCTCTTTGCACCGCGCTAACTCTGGCACCGGTAATAAAATGCACACCAAGCTCTGTCGCTCTGGCGACAAACGCGGGGGTCAATAGACGCGGGTTACTGTGGCCCTCATCGGGGCAGTGTAGTGCCGCATGAATGTTGTCTGACAAAAACGGCGCGAGCTTGCGAGCCTCTCGCCCATCCAGCATTTCTACCATCAAGCCCTGGCTTCGTTCAATCTGCAGTTTACGCTCTAACAGTTCAGTTTCGACTGGACTCTCGGAGACCATCAAGCCGCCATGCATGCTCAGGCCGACATCGGTCTTCAGTTCAGCCCCGATTGATCGCCAATGCGTGATGGCCAGTTTTGCAAGACCGACGTGAAATTCCAGCTCTCGAACATCCATTTCAATATTCTGGATCAAGCGCTGTTCTAGTTGGAAGTGCAAAGAACCGGCGTTTTGACCGGATGCACCTTGGTTGATTTGACCGCGCTCAAGAACCACTACCTGGGCTCCAGATTTTGATAAGTAATAAGCGCAAGCACAGCCGATCAGGCCGCCTCCAATCACTGCAACATCATAAGTTGGCTTCATTACTCATCACAGCCACTGAATTTCAAATAGAATCAGACTGACAGAACTATGCTTTCATGGTCTAGTTTACTTTTAGTCAATCTCGGCGGTAACTTCTATTTCAATCAAGAAATCCGGCATTGCCAGCGCCTGTACGCCAATCATAGTATTAGCCGCAGGTGTAACCTCACCGTAAAATTCAGCGATGGCGCCGCCTATGGGTTCCAGGTATTCCGGTCGATGGCCAACGATGTAGGTTCGCATTCTCACGACATCTGCCGGCGATGCACCGGCAGCCGCCAGTACTTCTTTTAGATTGTTGAGCGCCTGACGTGCCTGTGCGCCGATATCTTTACCACCAACGACCTCGTATTCTTTGTTCCAGGCAACTTGCCCGGAGCAATGGATGCTTTTAGTACCATCTGACTTGATCGCATGGGAAAATCCATATTGAACGCTTGCATACATGGATTCAGGGTTTATAGGTATGCGTTTCATTCACACTTCTCCAAGAAATTTCAAGAATACTCGACCAATTCGAGTTGATGACCAAAGGGATCTAGTACGTACCATGATCGCGATGGCGGGCATGGGCCATCCAGCATGTCAATCGAGCCTGCCATGGGTTTGCAACCATTCTCAGCCAGAAACTCAATAGCGGCGTCCAGATCGTCTACTTCAATGCAAAGATGACGACTGCCGATATCACAATTTCGCGGCGGTGTCAGTTTGGCATCAGCCGGCTGCTCATATTTAAATAACTCCATGCCCAGCGAATCTTGCAGCTGCAACATAGCAATTTCGAGACGCGCACCAACAACATTGATATGTGCCTCGGTCCAATCTCTACCGTCATCCATTTTTGGAATTTCAGCGGCGTCAAACGGACCCATTCGATACGCAAGTTTGGCACCAAATACACGTGTGTAAAACTCGATAGCGGCATCAATATCCGACACTGTCAGAGA
>QIGT01000029.1 GCA_003230835.1 Gammaproteobacteria bacterium | reverse complement strand
CTTGCTGGGTAAGCGCTGATTTGGCTCCGTTATGGTCTTTTCGGGCTACTTTATCTGCTTTTGCAACCACTTGCTGCATCTCTTCCATGACGATGGCTTGATGCGCGGCCGGCATCTTCTTAAACGCTCGCTCTGTCATTGCGAAGGTGCCATATACATACATCAATGGCAGTTCTAATCCGTACGCAACCTGGGTATGCCATTGCAAGACGATGGCGCCAATTGGTGGGGTGGTAACACTGTCGATGAGCCCAGTCTGCAAACCCGCTAACACGTCAACGATGGGTAGCGGAATAGGTGAAATACGAAACGCCTCAAATGCGCGAAGAGAACCAGGGTCGTTGTCTGGTGTCCAAACTTTGGTCTGCCGAATAGCGGCAACACTGGTTACCGGTTTTTGACTCATAGGATAAGCAAAACCAACTTCGGCCACCCCAAAGCCAACAAATTTTGCCGCCCGCAAGCCCGCCATCAAACGATCGTCTATGACCGCACGCACATGGTCAACTTCAGCCTCATTTCGAAACAACATGGGCAAGTTATACAAGGCAATATCTGAATAACTTTGTACGAGTCCACCAGAGGTGAGGACTGCACCATGCAACTGCCCAACGCGCATTTTCCTCACCACAGCTTTGTCATCGCCCATGACACCGCCGGGATAAAACTTGAATTTCACTTCGCCTTGAGTGCGTTGCTCGATTACTTGCGCATGTTCTCGTAGAACACGCGTCCATGCCGATCCTTCTGGAGTAAGCGTGGCTATCTTGTAGGTGATGGCATTAACATTGCCGCAAATTAACAAAACACTAAACAAGGCAATAAATTTAATCATTCTAAAAGTATTCATCCGCTGAGTTGAGAAGGTCCATGGCTTGATTTTGTGCCACCGTATTCATCAATGTAAGACCGGCAGCCGATACGTCGGCGGCCAATACTTCATTAAGTAAACGGTCATGCAGCTCACGATCAAAAAC
Source organism: Gammaproteobacteria bacterium (assembly GCA_003230835.1). Lineage (GTDB taxonomy): Bacteria > Pseudomonadota > Gammaproteobacteria > Pseudomonadales > Azotimanducaceae > UBA4421. The sequence continues at coordinate 4,968 of QIGT01000029.1, read as the reverse complement.
GAGTCTTGCGTACTGCTGGGCATAGGTCACCTTAGCTAACAAATTAGCGCCAGCCGAAAGCTCTATCGCACGCTCAAAATGTGCTCGACCCAGTTCTGGTCTCCCTCCCATGGCTCGAGGAAGCAGTGTTTCGAATACGCCCAAGTAGAGAAACACTGCACCGTCTTCATATTCCGGATCAAGTTCCGCCACCTTGGTCATTAGCGCTTTAACGCGAGCCAATTCTGCTATGGCTGTAAAATCATCGCTATTGGCCTGAATCCAACTTGCCCAAACCATCGCCAATGTATACATGTAAGGAACATCGCCACCTTTAGATCCTTGTACTCGTCGGGAAAAGTTTTTGTAAGGCATCGTATCGAGATCACATGCATTAGATACGGCGTGACAAATCGCACCCAAGGCCTGTTGCTTGGCCTTGTTGTGAAGCAATTTGGCTCGTTGACGATCATCCACAAAGGCGCTGGCATAGGCTGAATGCAAAGTTGCAGACTGTTTCAATAGCGCCGCGTTATGTGGCGATCCTGCCAATAGACTATCAATGAGTATGAGATAAGAAGGAGCACCATCTCTGACCATCTCAAGGTCCGGGTTATTCAAGATCGCAGCAGACAAATCTGCAGAAAACCCCTCGGTAATAGAACCGATAAGGCTTCTGCAGGACGACATTACCAGCAGCACACTACATAACAGGACAATTCTGAGGGTTAGGTTTCGCATAACGCCGCGCATTTAATAAGGAGTGTCCGATGAAATCAACCGGCCACTGCATATCTCACGATATATCTCACTGTATAAGCCCTTTTACATGTTCCAAAAGCGCATCGAAAGGCGGCCGACTGCGGTATCCGGGAACTGCAATTTTAGCCATGATAGTGCCATCTGAAGAGACATATAAAATACCTGGATGGGGGATGCCGTAGGCTCTATGGCCTGGCGCATAATTCTCATCGAGAACACCCATCGCTTTCACAAATGTAGCACCTTCATCACTCAAAAGCGGGTATTGTAGGTTACTTTCGCTATGAAAATCCGCCAACACTTCCAACCTATCATAGGTCATTCCAGCCACATTCACGCCGATGTTTTCAAACGCTTCTCGATATTCTTCCAGTTGAACCAACTGGTGCTTACAAAAGGGTCACCAGTCAGCCGAACGATTGAGGAATATTAATAAACCTTGGTCACCCGCTAGATCTGCCAACATTCGTGTTGTACCCGTTTGATCTGCGGCACTCAGCGTCGGCATCGCCGATCCTACAGCAGGACCCCATTGGTCTGCGTAGTCGTCTGCTTGTACAGTGCTGACGAAACCGATCACAAACGCCACTATCCACATACCCTGGCGTAGGGCGTATCGAACTTTCCTTATCATAAGTATCCTATCTATTGTTGAGTACTTTAAAATCGCTTGGCACAGTATTGGTCATGCTTTTGGCCTCAGAAATGGCATTAGAAACAGCTTTAGAGCTCGTCGCGCTGAGGGCAAACACCACACCACTATCCCCGAGCGCTTCGATGGCTTGCACCACAAGGTTGTCAAAGCGCTTATGCTTAATTTTAAAACAGCCTTCAAGCAGACGAACCACGCGGTTGTCCATTTTGGCAATTTGCCCATTTATACAATTGCTGGCGACTTTCAAGGTGCCTTTTTTCAAGTGCGCTTGTTGAGTCGCTTGTTCTAAGTCTAGCAAACCCGAACGCATACGTAAGGTGTCAGCCAGTTTACCCAAGTACCACAGTTGAGCCCTCCCTTTCTCTGACAATCCAGGCCGCAAAAGTTCCAATTGATGCGTGATGTGTTGAACCCATTTTTGAAACTTGGTTGCGTTCACACTTAGCCATGCGTCCACTGATCCTCTTTGCGCCTGCAGCAATTCTGCGGCTAAACGATAACCCTTGCGATAATTTCGAGTCACCCGGCGCGCGAGCAGTTTGTCCTCTATATGTTTAAAGCCTGTTGAGCGACGCCACGCAGCACTGTCTTGGGTAAACAATTCATTCAAATCATCCCAAGTCAGTTCTAGATTGACCTCTTTTGGAGTTTTGAAAAAGCGCGCTACAGACACCAATGCATTGGCCTCGCTGTCTTGAGAAGCAATAGACGCAATGCGTAAAGCAAGGCGATGTCCTTGAGGTTCTTCCGCGAGGGCTGCAAGTGCAGTTTTAAGCGCACTAATATGACCATGAATAAGGTCAGATTCCGCTGGCAGCGCGGGTTGCATCAGAGACCACATACTCAGCAGCCGGCGGGTGTCACGGGCCAGCAGGCTCTCGGTAAACACTGTACTTGAATTCGTATCAGAACAATCCATCACACCCACAGCAGGCGCGCCACCCATGTCGCATTCTGCCAAGTACCGAAGGCAACGGTTATTGATATGCAAGCTATAGCTGACAACGTAATCTGCCAATCGCACGACAAAGCCCCCCAAGGCAACAGTGCAGTTCAGATGAGGTTGATTATACCCGTACGAACACAAAAATCAGAATCGACAGATTTAGCCTCGGTAAACTAGTTTTGACGATGATTTGATAGACTCGCAGCGGTAATCACCTTCACGGCAACCCGCATGAGCGACAATTTAGTCCTAATACACAAAAACCAAGGCTTAACCACTGTCACATTAAATCGGCCTGGTGCGCTCAACGCCCTCTCGCGCGCTTTAAGAAATCGTATTTGTGCAGTATTCAATGAACTTGCAGAAGATGACGATACTCAGGTGGTTATCCTGACTGGCGCCGGTCGAGCATTTACCGTAGGACTAGACTTGAAAGAGCTCGGCGGTGAGGTAGGCTCAGATACATCCCTTCACGACCAAGATCTCGCCAAAGCCATAGCCAACTTGGGCAAGCCAATTATTGGTGCCATCAATGGATTTGCCATCACAGGTGGATTCGAAATCGCACTGCTGTGCGATTTTTTGATTGCTAGCCCCCAGGCTAGGTTTGCAGATACTCACGCCCGAGTTGGGGTTGTGCCCGGATGGGGCTTGTCGCAAAAATTACCTCGTCTCATCGGCATCAATCGAGCCAAGGAATTGAGTCTGACGGGCAACTACCTTGATGCCAAAACCGCATATGAATGGGGGCTAGTGAACCGTGTTGTACCCGCCGAAGAACTGTTGTCTACTTGTGAAAAACTGGGACGCGACATGCTCTCAACCGAGCCAACCACCCGCGGTGAAATCAGACGTATTATGGATTCTGGATGGCAAACTACGCTAGTTGATGGCTTGCAAATCGAACAACAAGCCAGTCATCAGCATGCGAAAACACAAAAGCCAACGGAACTCATCGCGGCGCGCAGGAACTCTATCCAGACGCGCGGCCGCTCGCAATTAAAAGGACACTCAATCTAACACCTAAGGCTCGAGCATGAAAAAAGTACTACTTTGTTTTAGCTTACTGCTACCGGTCGCGAGCGTAGCGGCAACAAACTTCACCCGTCCAGGCGGAACCGCGGAGATCACCGAGGTGGGTGCCGGGTACATTGCACTTTTCACCTGTTCAGCGCATTTCATTATGCATCGCAGTGTAGATGACATCATGCAGATAGAACTGGTTGATCTACTGCCTTTCAACCCACCCAAACCCGAAATTGACGAACAACGCCAGTTGGTGCGCGCCACAGATCTCCAAGGTCGGCAAGCGGTTGCGGTGTTTCGCAAAAGCATGGGATGCACACTACTGCCACCCAATTGGCGTGAAGCGGATGCGGGTAATTTACCCTACGTAGAATTCGCCGACGCCCCAGATGTTTCCAACATACCCTTTCCCAATGGCAACAAAGTCGACCTAAATCCCAACCCGAAGCAACTCGCCGTGCTTGCAAAGGCTTTTAACAGCGATGCCTACGGTGCTGGCACAGTGACATTGAGTACCTTAGTTGTGAAAGACGGAAAACTCGTCGGCGAAAGGTACAGACCAGGGTTTGGTATTCACCAAGGATACCGTACTTGGTCTACCGCCAAGAGTATCACTGCCTCGTTGATCGGTATCGCAGTACGAGACGGCATATTGGACATTGAAGAATCGGCCAACATCCCTCAATGGCAATACTTCGACGATCCTCGGCAAAAAATAACCCTAACTCATTTACTGCACATGTCTTCCGGTTTATACAGTACCGGGGCCGACACAGGCGCCATCTACTTCGGTGGCCAAGATGTGGTCAGCGCCATCACCACCACGCCGTTGGAAGCCGAGCCGAACACGCGATGGAAGTATGCCAATGCAGATACCTTGTTACTCCTGCATGCCTTACGCAGTACCCTACAAGATGATCTTAGGTACTTGCGATATCCCTATGATGAGTTGTTCCACCGCATTGGCATGTACGACAGCCGTATGGAGACAGACCACCAAGGCAACTTTATCGGCTCAAGCCAAATGTACACCACCGCGCGAGACCTGGCTCGCTTCGGTTTACTCTATCTAAACGATGGGGTTTGGGACGGCGTCAGGATACTCCCAGAAGGATGGACAGAATTTGTTGTCCAGCCTGCTCCCGTCCATCCACGAGAAGATGGCAAGCAAGGCTATGGTGCTCAATTTTGGTTGCTCGACCGGCTTGCAGGCGTGCCCAGTGGTACCTATACAACAGCAGGCAAAAAGGGTCAATTTGTGACTGTTATACCATCTCACAATATGGTTGTGGTGCGCACCGGCGTTGACCCGAACGGCAAGCGCTGGGCTCAGGACAAGTTTATAATCGATATTATCGAGGCATTTGATTGAGCCTATCAAGGTTCAAAGAACATTGCAGCGCACCCATAAGACCTGGGTTCTTATCGAGGACAACATAGCTCGGAATTGCCTTAGCATAGTCTGCCAGCAAACCTCGTTCTTCAAAACGACGGCGGAAAGGGCTGGCGTCGATGAACTCGAGCATACGAGGAACAATGCCCCCGCCGATGTAAATGCCACCAATAGCCCCCACCATAAGCGCCAAATTACCTGCTGCCG
>QIGT01000200.1 GCA_003230835.1 Gammaproteobacteria bacterium | reverse complement strand
TGATGTTCTGCTCTGTTTCGATCTGCATCAACACTTCGTTAAAAAATGTCAGGTCTTCAGACTCGATGGTATCGAGGATCTGTTGTTTAAACTCCGTGACACGTTTGCTACTGACCGCCTCAATTGAAGGCAGTTGCATGCGCTCGATTTTTTTGTTGGTGGCGCGTTCAATGGCGCGTAGCATACGGGTTTCACGTGGTGCGACAAATAGAATTGCGGTGCCCTTGCGTCCGGCGCGACCGGTACGGCCGATCCGGTGGACGTATGCCTCTGTGTCATAAGGGATGTCATAGTTGATCACGTGACTGATGCGAGGAACATCAAGGCCTCGTGCAGCAACGTCGGTTGCAACGATGATATCAATGACCCCTTTTTTCAGTTGATTGACGGTGCGCTCGCGCAGTGCCTGGGTGATATCGCCACTGAGTGCCGCGCAGGAATAGCCGCGCGCTTCGAGTTTCTGAGCCAGTTCAGCGGTCGAGTTTTTGGTGCGCACAAAGATGATTGCTGCATCGAGCTCTTCGACCTCTAGAATGCGAGTTAGTGCATCGAGCTTGTGCAGTCCACTCACCTGCCAGTATTTTTGATCGATGGTATCAACAGTGGTCGATTCAGATTTGATCTTGACCAACTTTGGGTTTTTCAGATAACGATTCGCAACCTTGCGGATAACATCTGGCATGGTGGCTGAGAAGAGCGCGATTTGACGTGTGTCTGGGGCCTGTTCCAGAATCCATTCAACGTCATCGATAAAACCCATCTTCAGCATCTCATCGGCTTCATCCAGTACCAGTGCTTTTAGGCCAGCGAGCGACATTGTCTTACGACGCAGATGATCCATCACACGGCCAGGCGTACCAACGATGACATGCGCACCGCGTTTTAGCTGGCGTAGCTGGGTGTCCATGCTTTGGCCACCGTAGATTGGCAGTACATGAAACCCCTTTAGATGGCGTGCGTAGCTCTGAAATGCCTCGGCCACCTGAATTGCAAGCTCGCGAGTCGGTGTCAATACCAGCAGTTGCGGGCTTTTCTGAGCGAGGTCAATATTATTCAGTAGTGGCAGCGCGAATGCGGCGGTCTTACCGGTTCCGGTTTGTGCCTGTCCCAGCAGGTCGCGCCCTTCGAGTAAATGCGGAATACTTTCCGCCTGAATCGGCGAGGGCGATTCGTAGCCAATATCGTCTAGTGCGCGAAGAATAGGGGCCGCAAGCGCTAGCTGCGCAAAGCTCTCAGAGGGTGATGACATCGTAAATACCTGTAGTGTTCGAGGGTCGTGCACCTCAATATAAGGTCGAAGGGGTGCATGAACTTGCAGGATGATTCCAGCAAGGCGACAAATCATACACTAAATTGCCTATTTTTGCTCTATCTTATTTGACGAGAGAGAGTATGTAGTGCGCTTTTTTCTATTGAGTGGGCAGCTATACCCGGGGGAAGTGGTGATTGTAGTGACCTGAGGCACGAAAAGACCCATGGTCTCATTCACTCTCATTAGGTATTTACCGCTCTTTTATTCACTTGCCTACCATTCGATGCAGGCACTTCCCTATTTTCACTTGTTTTTAGGCTGGCCAGTCGTTGTGCTTGAGTTCATACTTGCCCAGTTAAACAATCATCCCGCATTAGTCAGGAGTGTTAATTATGACTTTTTTCGATAAAGCAAAAGAGCTCTCCGGCAAGGTGATGGATAAAACGATGGAGTTCAGCAGTGATGAACTGATCGCGGATACCATTATTATGTCGATGAAAAAGCAGGAGAAGGTGAATGCAATTCTTAAGCAGCGTGGTTCGAATTATCGCATCACGGGTGTCGATCTTGAGATGGGGGTGCCGCCCAAGATGATCTTTGGAGTGCGTCGTGTTGCGGAAGAGTCACAGGCGCTTGAAAAGCGTGATGATGAAAAGGGTGTTTCGGCGGAATGAATATTATGGTGGGCCCGGTAGGACTCGAACCTACGACCAAGGGATTATGAGTCCCCTGCTCTAACCAACTGAGCTACAGGCCCTTATTAGGGTTGTGCAGTATAACGTTTTGATAAAAGCTACGTCACCTGATTTTTGTCATTCTCTTGTGATAAAAGTAAAAAAGGCGAAGTGGTTAGCCTCGCCTTGCTGTTTTTGTTACGGCTAGTGGTTAGTCGCTGAAGCTGCGCAGTGGATCGGAGCGGCTTGGGTGGCGTAGTTTGCGCAGTGCCTTCGCTTCGATCTGACGAATACGCTCACGCGTCACGTCAAACTGTTTGCCGACTTCTTCCAGGGTGTGATCGGTGTTCATGCCGATACCAAAGCGCATCCGCAGTACTTTGGCTTCACGTGCGGTGAGGCTTTCGAGTACTGAGTTGGTTGCTTCGCGTAGCCCTTCAACGGTGGCGGCATCGGGTGGTGCCATTACGTTTGGATCTTCGATGAAATCACCAAGGTGCGAATCTTCATCATCGCCAATCGGGGTTTCCATTGAGATAGGCTCTTTGGCAATCTTCAGTACCTTACGAACCTTATCTTCAGGCATCTCCATGCGAATCGATAGCTCTTCAGGCGTTGCTTCACGCCCCATTTCTTGCAGCATCTGACGCGAAATACGGTTGAGCTTATTGATGGTCTCAATCATATGCACTGGAATGCGAATGGTACGCGCCTGATCCGCAATTGAGCGGGTGATCGCTTGGCGAATCCACCAAGTGGCGTAGGTCGAGAACTTGTAACCACGACGGTATTCAAATTTGTCGACGGCTTTCATCAGGCCGATGTTGCCTTCCTGGATTAGATCAAGGAACTGTAGACCACGGTTGGTGTATTTTTTTGCAATCGAGATAACCAGTCGTAGATTCGCTTCAACCATCTCTTTCTTGGCGCGGCGTGCTTTTGCTTCACCGATAGAGATTTTGCGGTTGATGTCCTTGATCTCATGGATAAACAGGTGTGATTCTTTCTGCATTGCGACTAACTTGCCCTGTGCGCGTAAAATCTCTTCTTCGTATTCTTTGAGGACAGGCGAGTAGCTGTGACCTCCATCGATCTGTTTAGGTAGCCAGGTTAGGTCAGTTTCGTTATCCGGGAATGAGGTGATGAATTGTTTGCGGGGCATGTGTGCCTTACTCACGCAAATGTCCATGATGATTTTTTCCTGTTCGCGGATACGACGAACCATCCCGCGCATGTTTTTGAGCAACACGTCAATAAGCTTAGGGGTTAGCTTAAGCTCTATAATAGGTTCAGCCATTTCGCTACGCAGCTTCTGGTTGGTGACTAGGTCGCTGTTGTCTTTTTCGATTGCAGTGATTACCGCATCGTAGCGCTTTCTTATTTCTGCAAAGCGTTCGCGCACTTCTTCAGGATCAGGGCCGGTGTCGACAACTTCTTCATCATCGTTGGAATCATTACTGCTTTTTGGCGGGGCTGGTGGAGGAATCACATCTTCAGCGTTAGGGTCGATAAAGCCGGTCAATAGGTCGCTCAGGCGGGTCTCTTCTGCTTCGACTCTGGTTTGTACCCCAAGCAGTTTATCAATGGTCTGCGGATAAGTGGCAAGTGCCAACATCATCTGACGTTGGCCAGCTTCGATCCGTTTAGCGATTTTGATTTCACCTTCACGGGTTAGTAGTTCAACCGTGCCCATTTCGCGCATGTACATGCGCACAGGGTCGGTGGTGCGACCAAATTCGCTGTCAACACTGGCGAGTGCGGCGGCAGCCTCTTCGGCGGCATCATCATCGGTGCTGGCGGCAGATGAATCGGAGATCGCAAGGCTATCGGTATCGGGCGCGACTTCGTGCACCGTGATGCCCATGTCATTGATCATACCAACGATGTCTTCGATCTGATCTGGATCGACGATGTCACTTGGCAGGTGATCGTTCACTTCGCGGTAGGTGAGGTAGCCCTGTTCTTTGCCTTTTGCTATCAGTATCTTAAGCTGAGATTGCTGCTGTGCTTGATTCATGTGGCGTGAGCCCTTCCTTTCATACAGTGATGCGTGAGCAAAAAATAGCCCGCTATTCTATAACATTTCAGTGGGGTCGAGAACCCCGAATAACATGCCTTTGGTGCTCTGGCGCTACTAATTCGTGATTAAATGCCTGATTTCTCTTTAAGTAGTCGTTGTAATTCTAGTTTTTCGGCATCTGAATGCTCAGTTGTTGGTTTGTTGCATAGAAATTCAATCCGTTGTGTGCGGTGTTGACGGTGGAGTTGCTGCAACAAATCATAAAATTCCTGCTCTTGATGTTCGTTGGGGACCAGGTTTTCCTGCCGGACTAGTTTGGCTAGATATCGACCTTCTTCGCGCTCGCGCCATCGTTCTAGTACCGCTCCAGTAGTGAGATGTGGGCTAGTTCTCAACATTTCAAGTAATTCGATTAAAAGTGTGATGCCGGGCGCGTTGAGCGAGGCGAAGCGCTGTGGTTCTGTTTTAAGTTGTCCTAGTGACGGGGTGTTGAGCAGTAGTGTGATTGCTTGGCGTACCAGTGATGGCTGCTTACTTTGATTATTGCCACGTGGCCGTGGGTTGTGTGGTGGCGCAGTGTTGGCAGTGCCACGTTCGTTGTTGCTCAGCAAGTGACTTAGGCTGCGCTCTTCCATGCGAACAAGCCCCGCTAGGCGGGTTATCATCATATGTTTGAAGACACCTGAGGGCAGTTTGTTGAGGTGTGGTCGTATCAGTTCAACTAGGCGCGCCTGACCGTCGATGCTGCTCATGTCGACCTGTTTAGCGAGGTGCTCGTAGAGGTGGGTGGAGAGCGGCGCGGCTGCGCTGATGCGTGTCTCCAGCGCGGCTTTGCCTTCTTTTTGTACGAGTGAGTCAGGGTCTTCACCGTCGGGCAGGAAGAGGAAGCGCGCTTGTCTGCCTGCCTGCATGACCGGCAGAGTATTTTCCAGTGCGCGGTTGGCGGCCTCTCGTCCGGCGCGGTCGCCATCGAAGCAAAAAACCACCTCGCTGGTGGTGCGAAACATCAGCTCTAAATGCTCGGCGGTGGTGGCGGTGCCGAGCGTGGCGACGGCGTAGCGAATATCGTGTTGTGCGAGCATGACAACATCCATGTAGCCTTCGACAATCAGTAGGCGTGAGATGTTGCGATTGGCTTGGCGTGCTTCGAACAGACCGTATAGCGCTTGGCCTTTGTGAAAGAGAGGCGTCTCGGGTGAGTTAAGGTATTTGGGGGTACCGTCGTCCAAAACGCGGCCGCCAAAACCGATGACGCGCCCGCGTGAATCGCGGATTGGGAACATGATGCGCTCGCGAAAGCGGTCGTAGTGACCGCCGTTATCCTTTTTGATTAACATGCCGGTGGTGGAGAGCGCTTGAGTATTGTCGTTGTCGCGACATAGTTTCTTTTGTAACGTATCCCAGCCGGGTGGGGCGTAGCCGAGGCCAAATTCCGCTGCGGTCTCACCGTTCAGACTGCGTACCTTGAGGTAATTGATCGCTTCGCTGCCTCTTGGGTGTTCTTTGAGCTGTTGGCGGTAGAAATTGGCGACCTGCTGCATCAGCTCGTAGAGTGGCTTACTGTCGTTTTGTGCGCTGTTGGCAGAGTAGCTGCCCTGTGGAATTTCCATTCCGACGTGGGCGGCGAGGTCGCGCACAGCGTCGAGAAAATCGAGGCGCTCATATTCCATCAAAAAGCCGATTGCGGTGCCGTGTGCACCACAGCCGAAGCAGTGATAAAACTGTTTGTCCTGACTGACGGTGAAAGAAGGGGTCTTTTCGTCGTGAAATGGACAGCAAGCGCTGTGGTTACGGCCAGCTTTTTTGAGTGGCACGGAGGCGTCGATCAGATCTACGATATCGACACGCGCGAGCAGTTCGTCGATGAATTGCTGCGGGATTTTTCCAGCCATCGTGTAATTGACTATCTAGTGAGGTTTGTCAGTGCCATCGTTTGAATTTGGCGGTATAGAGACAGAGATATGCGGTGTTTATGCGCCAAGTGTGGCTTTGATCTGTCCGCTAACG
>QIGT01000472.1 GCA_003230835.1 Gammaproteobacteria bacterium | reverse complement strand
AGGTGGGCGATGTTGATTTTGCCAGTGAAGTGGCAGCTCAAATTCAAGGTAGCGAGTAAACATTGCCTCGCTTACTGCTCAAGCTGAGTGGTGAAGCCTTAGGCGGCTCAACAGGTTTTGGTCTTGATGCCGATGTGTTGACGCGGATCGCTGCTGAGATTGCAGCAGCAGTGAGCCAAGGCACCCAACTTGGCATTGTGTTAGGGGGTGGCAATCTCTTTCGCGGCGGCGACCTCGCTGAGCGTGGCATGGATCGAGTTGTTGGTGACCGAATGGGCATGTTGGCTACCGTGATGAACGGTTTAGCCTTCGGCGATTTTCTGTCGCAAGCAGGGGTAACCAATCACGTCTATAGTGCCGCTGCAATTGCCGGGGTGGTTACGGGTTACAATCGTGATGCCGCCATGGCCGACATAGATAGCGGGGTGGTGGCGATTCTCACCGGCGGTACGGGTAATCCATATTTTACGACGGATACGGCAGCCTGCCTTCGCGGCATCGAGTTAGGTGTCGATGTGGTATTAAAAGCCACCAATGTGGATGGTATATATGACAAAGACCCTAAACTTGACCCACAAGCTACCCGCTACGATAAAATCACCTATGACGAAATTCTACACCAACAGCTCGGTGTTATGGATCTGACCGCCATTGTGTTGTGTAAAGAACACAACATGCCCTTAGTGGTGTTTGATATGAGTACCCAGGGGGCACTTGTAGAGATTGCAAACGGCGGTACTCTAGGCACCAGAGTCGCGGTCAATTGAGCCAATTTCTGGACAGGAACTAACTAAACAGGAACAGGAGTGCCTCGTATGATTGATGAAATTCTTAACGATGCTAATGCAAGAATGGGGAAAACTTTAGACTCTCTACAGCAGGCATTTGCGAAAATTCGTACCGGCAGAGCCAATCCGTCTTTGTTGGATACCATCACGGTTGATTACTACGGTACAAAAACACCGTTAAGCCAGGTTGCCTCTATCTCAGTTGAAGATGGTCGAACCCTGGCCGTTTCACCTTGGGAAAAACCGTTAGTGCCGGAAATTGAAAAGGCCATTTTACGCAGTGACCTGGGTATCACTCCAGTTTCAAATGGCGACATCATTCGTGTGCCTTTACCGCCTCTAACAGAGGAAAATCGCAGGGATTTGGCTAAACAGGCGAAACATGAGTCTGAAAATGGGCGTATCGCCATACGCAATATTCGCCGGGTCGCAATAGCTGATGTCCGGGAGTTGGTTAAAGAAAAAGAAGCAACTGAAGATGATGCGCACAAAGCTGAAGATCGGGTTCAAGCCTTTACCGATGCGCGTGTGGCAGAAATAGACGCCGCACTGGCCAGTAAAGAATCGGACTTGATGGAAATCTAATTCGGTTCCCAGATACCATGCGTACCCAATCCGATCTTAGAATACCTGTCACTGACTCAACCCCAGCGGTTGCTGGGTCAGACACAACGGTTCCTGCACATATTTGCATCATCATGGACGGCAATCGCCGCTGGGCTAAGCAGCGACATTTGCCGAGTGCTGCAGGTCATCGTACCGGGGCGAAACGAATTCGCGAGATCGCTGAAGTGTGCGCTGACGTCGGCGTGGCGAATCTGACCTTATTTGCGTTCAGTACGGAGAATTGGCAACGTCCGAAACGCGAAGTCAGTTTGCTCATGGATTTGATGCGCCACGTGATGGAAAACGATCTGGAGGAACTGCACCGCAGGGAGGTACGCCTTCGAATTATCGGTGATCGCGATCGGTTTGCGCCAGATATATTTGCCAAGATGGCACACTGCGAATCCCTGACCAAAAACAACACCAAGCTTCATCTGAATATAGCGGTTAACTTTGGTGGTAGATGGGACATCACCCAAGCAGCACGAGCGATAGCGGCACAGGTTCAAGCAGGGCAGATCAAGCCTGAAGAAATTGATGAGAACCTGTTTGCTGCACACACTTCGTTGGCGGGTTTACCCGACCCAGATTTATTGATTCGTACAGGTGGTGAAAGTCGCGTAAGCAATTTCTTGTTATGGGATCTTGCCTACACAGAACTCTATTTTACGGAAACTTACTGGCCTGATTTTAGTGCCGCAACGTTACAACAAGCCCTGCAAGAGTTTGATGCTCGAAATAGACGTTTTGGGCGCCGTCCGTAACCATGTTACGAAATCGAGTGATCACTGCGCTCATTCTCGCCCCGTTGGTGATAGCGGCTGTTTTCTACCTTCCGTCGCTGGGCTTTGCTATTTTCTTTTGGGTGGTAGCAGCCTTAGGGGTATATGAGTGGGCCGGCTTGTTAAAAATAGAACAAGTTTGGAAGCGCATGTTATTTGTGGGTGTGTATGCGGTATTGGCCCTGGTGGTCTATCAAGTGCCACAACACTACGCGAGCATACTTGCCTTCACTTGCCTACTGTGGGTGTTTGCAGCGGGCGCTGTATTGCGTTACCCGCGCGACATAGAGTGGTTTAGGCAACCTTGGTTGCTGGCCATCGTCGGTTTTACTATAGCTACCGGTGCTTGGGTAAGTCTGATGGTTATTCGTGCCCATGATCAGGGTAGTTTGTGGTTGTTGTGGATACTCGTTTTGGTTTGGAGTGCAGATGTAGGCGCATATTTTACCGGTAGAGCATTTGGGCGCCATGCTTTGGCCCCAGCTGTGAGCCCAGGCAAGACTTGGGAAGGTGTGGTTGGTGGGGGTGTACTGGCAGGGCTGATCTGTGGTGGTGCCATTGCAATGTGGCAGGCTAACATTTGGTTCTGGCTAGGTCTGACAATTGTGTTGATCGCGGTGTCGGTGTTTGGTGATCTGTTCGAGAGTTTGCTCAAACGAACAACTGGCATCAAAGACTCAGGAACCTTGCTGCCAGGTCATGGCGGTGTGTTAGATCGCATAGATTCCATCTTGGCCGTGCTACCCGTTCTAGCGATCATACTCATCTGATGGTGCCCCATCTTAACCGGTTCAGCTGGCTCTCTATTGATTCAGAGGGGATTCAGCGGGGATTCAGCGGGGATTCAGCTACCGTCAGGCATAGGTGGTAATTTAGTGGGTAGGTCGTAATCAGGGTTTGTGAGCAGATGAGCAGATGAGCAGATGAGCAGACTGAAAAGTTTTATGAGGAGTAAGTAGCGATGGAAGTGTTGTATTACCCATTGGCATTTTTAGTCATGTTGGGTGTATTGGTGACTTTCCATGAATTTGGTCACTATTTGGTGGCTCGATTGTCGGGCGTACATATCCTGCGTTTCTCGATCGGCTTTGGACGGCCCATTTTAAAGTGGGTTGACCGCCGAGGCACAGAGTTTGTGCTGTCGGTGCTGCCCCTTGGCGGTTATTTGCGCATGTTGGATGACAGTGATCCGGAACAACAAGTTGCGCGTCCGGCGGGTGCCGTGGCTGCTAGCGAGTTACATCCAAAATGGCGTATTGCGATTGCATTGGGGGGACCGATCGCTAATTTTATCCTCGCCTTCTTAATATTTTTTACTCTGTTCATTGTCGGCAGCTACAAAAGCACTCCGTTTGTAGATACCCCTGCAGCAGAGTCTGCCTTAGCGGCCGTGGGGGTTACCGCGCCAGTACAGGTGATGGCAGTTGATGGTGTTGCCTACCCAGGTTGGCAGGGAATCGGTTTAGCCTTGGCGTCGCGTCTTGGTGAAACAGGCAGCATCGATTTGACCCTGCGAGATCTCGCGAGCCATCAGCAACGCATAGTACAAATCCCCATAGAGAGGTGGCACGAAGGCGCAGGTGAACCTGATTTGCTGGGCTCTTTAGGGCTGCTCCCACAAGTGATGGCGGTGGTCGGTGAAGTGGAGGCCGGCTCTCCTGCTGATCGTGCCGGGCTACGTAGCGATGATTTCATTGTGCAGGCGGGTGGCATCACGATTACCAACTGGTTTGATTTGGTAGAGCAAATAGAAGCCCATCCAGCGACACCTATGGCGTTGACCTACTATCGACAAGGCGTGGCGTTAAATACCATGGTCACCCCAGCAAAACGCCAAGTAGGCGATAAAGAAGTGGGTCGGCTGGGTATTGGTACTTCTCAGAACCTCGTGCGGTTTGGCTTTTTTGGCTCGATACCCGCTGCTATTGGGGAAACTTGGAATAAAACGGTGATGACTGTTGCGGTAGTTAAGAAAATGATTACTGGCCAGGTATCTGTGAAAAATCTTGCTGGACCGATTACCATTGCCCAAGTAGCTGGTCAATCAGCGCAGTATGGTTGGCGCCAGTTTCTCTTTATTATGGCTTTTCTCAGTATATCTCTTGGCGTGCTGAATTTGCTTCCAATACCTATATTAGATGGTGGGCATGTGTTGTTTCATTCCGTGGAGTGGATATCGGGAAAGCCAGTATCGGAACGCGTGCAGATTATCGGGGTCCAAATAGGGCTGTTTTTAGTCGGCAGCATGTTTTTGATGGCGACATACAATGACGTATTACGTTTATTTTGATTTTGTTTAGGACAGTTAGCCTTATGCGAATGGCGTTTCTTCCAGCCTTAGTTCTATTTCTCGCCCATCCAGCGGCGGCTGCCACGCCTGCGGATGCCATTGCTCCTGAAGCTAGGTTAGCAGTCGCCGCGCAAACCACTGGCGATTTTGAGATTACCGATGTGCGCCTGCAAGGTTTACAGCGAGTTTCAGCGGGTACCGTGTTCAACCTGATTCCATTTTCGGTGGGTGATCGCATCGATGCCTTAGGAGTACGCACGTTGGTGCGCGGTATGTTTGAGTCAGGCTACTTCAAAGATATTCGTGTCGCGCGTGACAGTGGTGTGTTAATCGTAACTGTACTCGAGCGGCCTGCGATTGAATCGATTGAAATCGATGGTAACAAGGCGATCAAAACAGAGGCTTTGTTAGATGGACTGAGTCAGCAAGGTCTCAAGGAAGGCGAGATATTTAAGCAAGCAACGCTTGAAAGGGTAGGCTTGGAGTTAGAGAGACAGTATGTGGCACAGGGTCGATATGGTGCCAGCTTGGAAACTGAGATCGAAGATCTACCGCGCAACCGAGTGGCGATCAAAATTCTAATTGAAGAGGGTAAGAGCTCTGGTATCCACCATCTCAATATCGTTGGTGCACAAAGTTACAACGAAGCCGAATTGCTCGAAAAATTAGAACTGCGACATCCGAATTTGTTGTCCTTCTATCGCAATGATGACAAGTATTCGAAAGAAAAGTTGTCCGGAGATCTAGAAACCCTAGAGGCCTATTACAAAGACCGGGGCTATGCGGATTTTGATATTTATTCAACCCAGGTATCCATCACGCCAGATCGCCAGCAAGTGTATGTGACGATTGGTATCGAGGAAGGCGCAGTTTATACCGTCAACGAAGTTAATTTGATTGGCGAGCTAGGCGATGTGGACGCGCAAGATCTCGAACGATTGTTACTGGTTCAAGAGGGGCAGACGTTCTCCCAAGCCCGCATCACTGCGACAGAAGAACGCATGACCACTGCATTGGGCAATGCGGGTTTTACTTTCGCGACCGCCAGCGGGGTGCCAAAAATTAATGATGATGACACCGTAGACGTCGAATTCTTCGTAAACTCTGGTAAACGAGCCTATGTTCGAAGGGTGAGTTTTACCGGCAATGCATTAACCCAGGACGAGGTCATGCGTCGGGAAATGCGTCAAATGGAAGGTGGCTGGGCATCTACAGCTCAAATCGATTTATCTAAAGTGCGTTTGCAGCGGCTTGGCTACTTCAAAGGGGTTGATGTTGAAACACCTCAAGTTGCCGGTACAGACGATCAAATCGACGTTAATTTCACTGTGGAGGAACAACCCTCCGGCAGTATTTCTGCAACCGTCGGCTTCTCCCAAGGCTTCGGCTTGATCTTAGGCGGCAATTATCAGCAAAACAATGTGTTGGGCAGTGGCAATAGTCTTGGTTTGGGTATCAGCATTTCTAATTTTCAGAAGTCTGCAAATTTTAAT
>QIGT01000359.1 GCA_003230835.1 Gammaproteobacteria bacterium | reverse complement strand
TTCCGGCCATAGTTCCGATTTCCATAAATTGGACCGCAACATCGATTTACCGCAATGGAAGAAGCACTCTTCAACCCTCACCCGAATGACAAGAATCGCAGGCTTATCTCTGGCCGCCAATTGTTGTAATAGAGCCGGGTCGCTTGAAAGCTCTGCCCGCCCGTTGACACGTAATGTCTCCGACGTATTGGGAATAAAAAATAGAATGCCTATTTGCGGGTTAGCCAATATGTTTTCATGGCCATAGGCCAACTTGTTCCCATGGCGATCTGGGATAAGTAACGTATGGTCATCTAATACTTCTATGAAGCCTGCATCGTCACCTTTTGGGGAAGCATCTACGCGACCTTTTGCATCCGCAGTAGACAGGACAATAAAGGGCGATTTAGCTATAAAGTCTCTGGCAAAACTATCGATGTGATCGATGTTTTTATCTTCTAACCCAGGAATCTTCTCACCTACCACCGCTCGCAATTGCGCAATATCTTTAATCGTGTATTCAGACAACCTACTATCCTCTGTATGTATGACCCTCTATAAGTGAATATACCCGCTTTTATTTGCACCTGCAGGAAACATGCATTTGCAGGCGGCACCAAGAAAGCCACACAAATCTAGTTGGCTAAGTCAGCAATTTACCATTTTCAGTCCAACCCGCGACAAAATCCATAAAGGCGCGGACTTTACCCGACCGACGCAGCTCTGGATGGGTCAGCATCCAAACCCCTAGAGTTTCAGAACTTACCTTAATGGGCAATCGCGTCAGCTCTTCTTTATATCGATCACTTAGTAAACTCACCCCCACACCAGCCTGCACCGCATCCAATGCATCGCGATGGCTGGCAGTCTGCAACGCTACTTTTTGCTTGGAGGAAAATCGTTTGAGCATGCCGTGCTGCCAACTGGCTTGCAGGCCCCAGCTTATCCAGTCGTAGTCATCAAAGTTGGATGACTGCTTTTGCCTCTCACGAAGATAGTGAGATGAGGCATAGCAGGCGAAGGCAATGCGCGACAGCTGTCTTCCGACGAGACTTTCGAGGGGCGAGTTAGTGGCTACAATGGCTATGTCTGCTTTAAGTTGCATGACGCCCCCAGCACTCTCTCGAGCCGGTCCAACGCGCAACTCAATACGCGGAAATTCTGCGCGAAACTCTCGAATCAAGGGCATCAGATCGATAAGTGAGGTATCAGATACCGCAAGACTCAAAACACCTTCAGGGGCGGGATGTTTACCCAGGGCTCGACGCGCTAGCGTTTGTGCTTGCTCTTCCATGGCTAAGGCATTGCCCAGAATCTCTTCGCCTTCGGCCGTCACCTGATACCCCGACTGGAGGCGGTCAAATAGCCGCATACCCAGCGATTGTTCGAGACGCACAATATTACGCAGCACCGTAGCGTGGCTCACTGCTAGTTCTCTGGCTGCACCCACCACTGTGCCAGCCTTCACCACTTCTATGAAGTAACGTAAATGATCCCAATTCATTTTATTGTTCATATATGAACACTCCTAATACATGTTTATGTATTTATGAACAGTACCGACAAGCCTATGATTGGGTCAACGGGTACTCAGAGGAATTTACATGGGCACAGAATTTTCGGCGGTTGCAGAAGCAGTCGAACAAATTCGCAGCGGCGGTTTCGTGATTGTCGCGGATGATGAAGGTCGCGAAAACGAAGGTGATCTCATCATTGCGGCGGAAAAAGCAACAGAAGAAAATATGGCTTTCATGATTCGCTACACCAGCGGAGTGATTTGCGCACCTTGTGAACCGGATCGTTTGGACAGTTTAAAACTACCCTTGATGGTAGAGAAGAACGAAGAACCCCATCGTTGCGCGTTCACCGTATCTGTCGATTATCTGCCTAGTATGACAACGGGTATCTCTGCATTCGAAAGGGCGCGAACCTTAAACGCGCTGGCAGACGATGAAACTAATGCTGCAGACTTTGTCCGTCCTGGCCATATCTTTCCCTTGCGCTACCAGGCTGGTGGCGTGTTGGTTCGCTCTGGACACACCGAAGCGGCCATTGATTTGTGTCGTTTGGCTGGGTTAAAACCAGCCGGCGCATTAAGTGAATTGGTCAACGACGATGGCTCTATGCAACGTGTACCAGAGTTGCTGGCTTTCGCCAAAAAACATGACTTGCCTATCATTTCAATTGACTCTTTGATCCGCTACCAAGCTGAAAATGACACCCTGGTGGAGGAAATCGCCAATACTCCAATGCAGTTAAATGGATCCGACCTCAATGTGCACGTGTATCGAACTGTATTCGACCAAAAACACATTACCGCCATTGTCAAAGGCGACATCGATGGCTCTGCGCCAACACTTGTTCGTGTAGTAAAAGGCGCACGAGACCGCGACTTCCTCACCAGCGCAGTGGTGGCAGACAATGTCATTCATCGTTCGTTAAAGCTGATCACTGACGCCCCTCAAGGCGTGTTCATCTATCTACCTGCGGGGCACCATCAAACTCGGGAAGACGAACATGGCGGTGCCATTTGGCGCGAAGTTGGTTTAGGCAGTTATATTCTAAGCACCCTCGGTGTTCAACGCATCCACTTGCTTGCTAGCCGCGAGCTCACTTTCCCTGGCATCGCAAGCTTTGGCTTGAGTATCGAAACTGTGATCAAGGAAGTCTGACCGGTGAGCACTCCCAACCGGCTCGAGGTTACCGCCCAGGCTGCACTGCCTACTCATTTTGGCGACTACCAAATAGAATCTTTTCGTTGGGGTAATGATCTGCAACCGAGCCTTGCACTGTCTATGGGTTTGGACCTCAACGTTATTCCTACAGTTCGTATTCATTCAGAATGCATAACCGGAGATGCCTTCGCTTCGGTACGATGCGACTGCGGCCATCAATTGCAGGAGGCATTGAGAATCATCAGTGATGAAAAATGTGGCTTGCTGATATACATGCGACAGGAAGGGTGCGGCCCAGTACCTACAACACCTCGGTATCGCTCATTGCAATCTATTGACCAACAACCCCCATAAGGTGAAAGCACTGGTCGAACAGGGTATTGTCACCACTCGAATACCGCTTACCAACAGTACTCACCGAGGCTGCCAGGACTATCTAGCCACCAAAAGAACTAAGATGGGACACGATTGCTAGCGGAGTAATATCGCTCATTCCTTAAATAGCAGACAACACATCTCTGGCTTGAGAGATGGCATCAAGATGCGCTTGTGAATCAGCTAAGTTTTGATTCATGGTGACAACTGCCACGTGAGTCACACCCATGTCTTGCAGCGCCTTTAGTTGTTCAAGGCTGGTATCCGCTGGGATAATACATTCAATGCCAATACTGGCCGGATCTCGCCCAGCTTTTTTAGCAGCGTCATGCATCTGGCCAATTTGGCTTTCAAGGTTTTTATTCACGAACGGAAACCAGCCGTCAGCTAGCCGGGCCACACGGTCGATGACGGCAGGCGCCATACCTCCCAGCCAAATAGGAATTGCCTTTTTAACTGGCAATGGATTCAGACCCGCGTCGGTAACTTTGTGCCATTCTCCGTCAAAGGTGATCGCCTCATCACCCCACAATTTTCGCAGCAAGTCGATCTGTTCTTCGCTGCGTCGACCGCGATTATGAAAATCAGCACCCAAGGCTTCGTATTCAACATCATTCCAGCCTGTGCCTACGCCCAAACGAAGCCGACCTTTTGACAGTACATCTACACAGGCGGCCTGTTTGGCAACCAAGGCAGTTTGTCGCTGCGGCAAAATGATCACCGCGGTAACGAGTTCAATAGTGGTGGTTAAACCCGCGAGATAAGAAAACAACACAAAGGGTTCTTGGAACATACTCTGGGACGTGTACGGCCCCTGCCAGTCTGGTCGACTCTGGGTATTGGCGCCGAGAACGTGATCGTAAGCCAGCAAATGATCGTAGCCCAGAGACTCCGCCGTGGTCGCAAACTTAGCCACCACCTGCGGATCTGAGTCAATTTCAGTTTGAGGAAACACCACGCCAATTTTCATAGTTTTTGTTCCTTAATCACTAGTGTCCTGTCGGATTAATTCCTTGTATGCAGAAAAGTGTGTCCCATATTTAACTATTTAGTCAAGCGTGATCTTTCTATGCAACCCCTTTACAGTGCAGGACAAAATGAGACGGCCAATTCCAGGGGAGATAATGAAGGCATCGTGGCGCGGATTCTTGACCGGCTGGGTCATCATCTTATTCGGTGCCGTCATTGCGCACCTAACTCAAACCAGCAACGGCATCACCATCAAAGACGTGCGCTTCGACAGCCAAAGTGGCGCCGAATTAAGCGCCTTGTTATACGTTCCCGCTGGCGCATCAGCGCAGAATAAAGCACCTGGTATATTGGCTGTCCACGGCTACATCAACTCACGAGAAGTACAATCTGGCTTTGCCATCGAGTTCGCGCGAAGAGGTTATGTTGTGCTCGCCCTTGACCAAATGGGCCACGGCTACTCAGCACCACCAGCATTCGCTGAAGGCTTTGGCGGTCCTGCGGCATTGCTTTACTTACGCTCATTGGAGATGGTCGATACCAACAACATTGGCCTTGAAGGGCATTCCATGGGCGGTTGGACAGTGCTCGCTGCCGCAAGCACTTTACCCGCTGCCTATACTTCCATGGTGTTGCAAGGTTCAAGTACTGGCCCTCCATTTGCAGCGCACGGCACAGCCTCTTGGCCGCGCAACGTGGCTGTTGTGTTTTCACAGTTCGACGAATTCTCCCAGGTCATGTGGGGGGTCGACAAGGCACAAGACGTTGCTCGCAGTGACAAGCTACAAACCCTATTTGCCACTAACAAAGAGATCAATGTAGGCCAAACATATGGTGACATCGTTTCGGGTACAGCGAGAATTTTACTGCAACCACCCGTCACCCATCCTGGCGATCATATTTCACACGCAGCCATCGGACACGCCATAGACTGGTTTGCGCAAACTCTAAGCGGTGGCACGCCTCTTCCCAGCGAAGATCAAATTTGGTTTCGTAAAGAAATCGGCACATTAATTGCACTGATTGGCTTTGTCGTTCTGATGCTGGGGAGTTTTCAGTTACTGCTCTCGACACCTATGTTTAGCCCCTTGTCCGCACCTCCAACTCATACTGCATACTCAAACAGAACATATAAGTGGTGGGCAGTAGCTCTGCTCACTGCCATCGTACCCGTGGCCACTTTCTACATTTTCTTCTCTTGGGCAGAAGGCTTACTGCCCCCTTCTGCATGGATGCCACAAAGCATCACTAACCAGGTGGTATTTTGGGCACTGGCCAATGTCACTATCGCGAGCATAGTGGCCTTGCTGGCCAAGGCGAACACAACGCCCACTTCGCACAGCGTGGTGCATTGCATTTTAATTGCGCTGATAACGGTTTCTATCGGCTACCTCTCTGCACTCGTAATAGACTGGTTGTTCCTCATCGATTTCCGTTTTTGGTTTGTTGGCATAAAAGTAATGTCACTCTCTCAATTCATCATCGCACTACCTTACTTGCTACCCTTTCTCGTCTACTTCCTATTCGCTCTGCGTGGCCTACACCACGGCCTATCAGTCCAAGGTGACAACATGCTCACCACCTACGGCGTAAATGCTGCCGTGCTGATGGGTGGGTTCCTGATTTTTCTTACCGCACAGTACGTTGTTCTGTTCAACACTGGTGCCTTGCTGACCCCAGACGAACCTTTAAACACAATCGTGATGATGCAATTTGTACCCCTGCTGCTGATTGTTTCCATCATCAGCACATTCACCTATCGTCGCACGGGTAGTTACTTGCCCGGCGCAGTGATAAATGGTTTGTGGGTCACTTGGTATATTGTCGCCGGGCAAGCCACTCAATTTGCGTCGTGAAATATGATACCCAAGCAATATCTGCTGCCACTAACAACTCGACTCACACCATGGCGCACATTTAGTCGTGCATAACCCCGCACACTTTGCGTGGGTCGGTATCGATTCGCAAAGATC
>QIGT01000243.1 GCA_003230835.1 Gammaproteobacteria bacterium | reverse complement strand
CACCACCGGTATTCCGAAGGCTGCGGTGTTAAGACATAAACACCTCGTCTCTTACATTCTTGGCTCTGTGGAATTTGCCTGCGCGCAACAAGATGATGCAGCGCTGGTATGTGTGCCGCCATATCATATCGCCGGTATCGCAGCGATACTAAGTTCCGTCTACTCTGGTCGTCATGTCGTGCAGCTGCCGAATTTCTCAGTCCAAGCATGGATTAGTCTCGCAGTCCAACACAAGGTAACCACCGCCTTTGTAGTGCCGACCATGTTGACAAGAATTATTGAAGAACTGGAAGAGCAACCTTCGATAGATTTGTCGCATCTACAAACGTTGTCTTACGGCGGTGGGAAAATGCCTTTGAGGGTCATCGAAAAGGCCATGCAACTGTTGCCACACACCGATTTTTCTAATGCCTATGGCTTAACCGAAACCAGTTCTACCATTGCGGTGCTGGGTCCTGAAGATCATCGAGTGGCTGTAGCGAGCAGTGATGAAACCGCCAGGCGGCGTTTGGTGTCTGTAGGTAAACCACTACCAGGAGTGGAGTTAGAAATACGCGATGACAAAGGTGAAGTTGTAGGTCCGGGTGAGCGCGGGGAAATATACGTGCGTGGCGAACAGGTGTCTGGCGAGTATGAAGGGCGTGGCTCAGTGATAGACAAAGACGGCTGGTTTCCAACTCGAGACGCGGGTTGCTTAGATGCGGGTGGGTATTTGTTTCTTGAGGGGCGCGCTGATGATGTCATTGTTCGAGGAGGAGAAAATTTGTCTCCCGGCGAAATTGAAGATGTCCTATTAGCCCACCCCTTGGTGAAGGACGCAGCCGTTGTCGGGGTTCCAGATGAACAATGGGGTGAAGGCGTGGCGGCTGCTGTGGTTGCCAATAAGGGAGCAAAGATTGTGGTTGCAGAACTACAGGCGTTTGTAAAAGAGCACCTGCGTAGCTCGCGGGTTCCCCAAGTGATAGCGCTGTGGGATGAGCTGCCTTACAACGAAACTGGTAAGTTGTTGCGCAGAGTGGTCAAAGCTGAATTACAGAATTTCGTCGATTAGACCCCAGTTTAGAGCCGTCTCTACGCCTATGCGTTGGCTTGTTATTGCCATGAATGCGGTATGGTGTCGACCAATGCGCGCAGGTATGCTAACCGTGCCACCAGCACCTGGAACCAGTCCCATGGCTATTTCTGGCAGCATGAAAAATGTGTTGGCTTTGGCGGATATGTGATTGAAGAACGCGGGTAGTTCTATACCGGCACCGATGCATGCGCCGTGTAACTCTGCGGTTGTGTGGCAGTTTAAGTGGCTCAACAGTGCACTCGCGCTTCTGGTTGTGCGGCTGAGGTGCGCTAAAGCAGCATCTTGGGCTATGCCGAATTCTGTTAAATCTCCGCCGGCGCAAAAAGAGCGCCCATTAGCCTTGATTACCATGGATGATATTTGCGGATCTTCCAGAGCGATCTGCAAGGCCTCGCAAAGGGCATCTTTTAACTTCTCATTGTAGGCATTGTGGACATGCGGCCGATTCAACGTGAGGATAAGAGTGTTGTTGAATCGCTCAATGAGCAATGGCGAGTGGGTATCTGGCTTTGATTCTAAATGTTCACGCTGGGATAACCATGTCTGGAAACCGGTACTTTGCTGTAGATTCGAATAAGCCAATGATTCGGCAAGCAATCCATCCGCTACAGAACTGCGTTCGTTATGGCGTAACAATTGTACCAGCACTGTACAAGCCAGTGGCTGCTTGGAAATGTTGTTGAGAATCTGGCGCAGTGTAGGTTCATCGTGCGCATAAAGATCCACAACCGTGTCGACATTTTGATCACCCAATCCAATGACTGGGCAGTTTGGGAGTATTGGATCACCGATGTCCGGATCTAGTGTTAGATCACTCGACGCCTCGACCACGATATAGGGTTTGTCGAGGATAGAACTAAACGACTCCCGCGTGTGAGGCGATTGAAGCTGTTCTAGGTATGCATCTAAGGTGATTAACTGCGTCATGACGTGCAGTATACCTACTTACCCAGCCACCCTAGGTGTTGATGCTTATACGTTGTGCGGAAATTGATGGTCAAATTTTTGATGTGCGCGTTCAAGAGCGTATTGAAACCATCGCGCCATGCCTAACTGCTCGTCATGAAGAGGAAGTGATAGATGCTGGCGGTTGTGCGTTGTTGCCAGGATTGTGGGATCACCACATCCATCTGTTTGCCACAGATGCCGTACAACGTTCGGTAGATTGTAGTCCGCAGGTGGTTGCGAATAAAAAGCAATTGGCCGAGGAACTGCTGGGGGTTAGTGGTAAAGGTTGGATTCGCGGGTTTGGGTTTCACGAATCAACCGTGGGCGAAATTACTCGATATGATTTAGATGAGTTTGGCATCAACCAACCCATACGCTTGCAGCATCGCAGTGGTAAGTTGTGGGTGTTGAATACACCTGCGCTGTCGGCCCTCGGTTTAGTCGAACCTAAAAACCTACATGAGGGGCAAGAGGGTGTAGAGTGTGACAAGCAAGGCATTCCCACGGGACGGCTATTTAGAATGGATGGATGGTTGACCAAAACACTCGCCTCAACCCAGCCTCCAAACTTATCCATCCTGTCCAACCAACTGCTGAGCTATGGCGTCACCGGCGTCACAGATGCATCGTACACCAATACTAGCGCTACTCAGAGTCTTTTTGATCACAAGCGCCGGCGCGGTGAGTTTACACCACATGTTGTTCTAATGGGTGACAAGACGGTGCTTGGTGGACCATTAAAGATCATGTTAGACGACGACAATCTACCAGATCTTGATGCCTTGGTCGTTAGGATTGATGACGCGCATCTACAAAACAGGACGGTCGCGTTTCATTGCGTCAGCCGGGTTGAGTTTCTATTTGCCCTGGCTGCTTTACAACAAGCTGAAACACGTGGACGAGACAGAATAGAGCACGGCGGCATCATTCCTTTGGAAATGGCGCCCGTATTGGCGACCTTGGGTTGTCGCGTGGTGACACAACCCGGTTTTATCTTGCATCGAGGTGAACAATTTCGGCGGCTCCTTGATAACAGTGAGATCAAGGACCTATATCGTTATCAATCGTTGTTAGACGCTGGGGTTGCCGTGGCGGCAAGTTCGGATGCCCCATACGGGCCTTTAGATCCGTGGCAGATCATGCAAGCGGCGGTTAGCCGTACAACGGAAGCGGATCTGCAACTGGGTGTAGATGAGGCAGTCTGCCCAGAGGAGGCGTTAAGTGGGTATCTTTCGCATCCGCAACATCCAGGAGATGTGCAGCGCAGGTTGGTTGTTGGTGAACAAGCAGATCTTTGTCTGCTTGACAAATCTTGGCAGCAAGCACGATTAAATCTGAATCAGGTTAAAGTGAAGTGTACTTGGATGGCGGGGTTGTTGGTTTACTCTAGAGAACCCAATACTTCATCTGAATGTTCCCCCAAGTGAGGGGCTCTACAGGCAATTCTCCATGGACTCGCAGGTAATTTGTAGGGTGCGCCTGGATAGCGGTAGGTGTTCGAGAAATCGTCATGTTGAACGTCGACCTGAAAGCCACGCGCCTTAAAGTGGACATCCTCAAAAGCTTCTTCGGGACTATATACTACGCCAACAGCGATGCCGGCATTTTGGCATCCGATGAAAAAGTCGTAAGCGGCAACTTTGCTGGCGATGAGTTTGAGGGCTTCGCGACCTGCGCCAAATATCGCCGTTATGGTGTCGTCTGAGCCGATCAGAGACAGATCAAACGGTCCTTCCCAGGTGGCACCCATCTCAAGGAACACGGCTTCAGGAAGTTCTGCTTCGAAGTCTAAATCGCGTAACCACGTCAGCAAGTTACGAAACTCTGCCGGAAAGCGTGGTGGAACGCCTGTATTCACGTAACGTCCGTCAGCGCATTTCATTTGCGTTTCACCACTGGGCTGAGTAGATGCATGTCGCCCGGTTTGTCGCTGTACCGTGCTACCATTTACCATCCATGAGTAGCTGGCAGCTTCAGTGGTTACATTTAGAGCAGCCACCATAGACACGTCGATAAATTGACCCTGCCCACAAGAGCCTCGATAAAGAAGTGCCGTTAACACGGACATGAACGCGAAGTGGCAACCAGTATGGTAACCTTGTTGGCCCCAGCCGCGAACAGGCGGCAAACTGTGGTCATCATATCCACAGCTCCATGGTGGCCCGCCCGCTGCCATTAGCGTGAGGTCTGTTACCGGAAGATCACTGTCCTGTTCTTTTCGCCCATAGGGGGTCATTGCGACATGGATAAGATCAGCTTTGATCTCAATTAGATCGTGATAATCTAGGTTTAAGCTGTTGAGACGAGCCGTAGGTTCAGATTCGATAAGTACATCGGCTGATCGGATTAGTCTCTTAAAGTCATTCTGGCCTTGTGCGGATTCTAGATCAACAATAACGCTACGTTTGCTGGTGTTGTAGTGCCAAAAGTAGAGGCTCCGATTTTCTCCGGCCTGCCCATCTAGATAGGGTGGGTGGTTTCGGCTCGGGTCTCCATTGGGGGGTTCCATTAAGATGACATCTGCACCCATATCGCCCATAAGCTTGCCCGCAAAAGAAATGCGTTCATTGGCGATCTCAATCACTCTGATACCTGCCAGTGCACTCATACAACCTCCTCGTCACGCAGTGCTTGCACTTCGTCGCTAGACATTCCCAACAAGTGTGTGAGCACTTGTTCGGTGTGCTCGCTCAAACAAGGCGCGCCACGTTTCATTTGCCAATCGGTCTTGGAGAAGTGGACCGGTAGCCCGTCGACTCTTACTTCTCCCATCGCCGTGTGGTTTACGCTGGGCCATAAACCAAAATTATGTGTGGTTGGATCTTCATCAACACGCTCTTTCGGTTTCTGTACAGCAGAAGCCGGAATGGGTAAGCGACGAAGACGCAATTGCAATTCAAACTTGTCTTGGCCACGAGTCCAATTTTCGATGTAGTCATCGAGTTCGTCTTGATTTTCTAAACGTGTGGACAAGTTTGAAAACAAGCCTGTCCATGATGCATCAATTAATTTTGCTAATTTGTGCCAATCGTCATCGTGGCGACAACTGATAGCGATCCAGTTATCTGAAGAGTTGCCGTCGGTGCATGCGTAGATGCCGTGTGGCGCCATGGGCGCATACTGAGCACGATTTGAGCTGGGTTGGCTAGTTTGTCGGGTTGCGACATTGTTGATGCTCCAGTCGAGAAGAGCAGGTCCGTTTAAACTCACTGCCGCTTCTGTGCAAGCAAGATCAACCCATTGACCCTCGCCGGTACGCTGGCGATGAAGCAACGCCAGCATGATAGCCATAGCCATGTAATAACCACCCGTGTGGTCCATGTAAGAATATCCCCAACCAGCAGGAGCCTGATCCGGCAGTGTGGAAGTAAATGTCAGGCCACCGATTGCCTGCACAATGGGCCCCCAGGTTTTGTACTTTTTGTAGGGTCCGTCGTGGCCGAAACCACAGTTGGACACATAGATGATATCTGGCTTTATGGCTTTGAGTTGTGTGTAGCCAAACCCCCATTTTTCCAGCACACCCGCCGCAAAATTTTCGGTCACTACGTCCGAGCGTTTGATGATGTCAGTAAGTATTTGTTTGGCTTTGTCTTTTCGAAGATTAAGTGTGATGCCTAATTTGTCGGTGTTGTGGTTGTTAAAGCCGCCACCATATTCAAGACCGTGCTGTCCGTCTTTAAAAGGCTGCATGCCGCGAAGTATGTCCCACTTACCTTGTCTTTGTGGATCCTCTATGCGTATGACTTCGGCGCCAAACGCCGACAACCACTTGGTAGCACCTGCGCCAGCCAGTTGGCCGGTAAAATCGCAGATGCGGAAGTTAGAAAGTGCATGGGGCATGGTGTAGGATTCTACAGATAAATCAGCTGGCCAGATTGGCTTTCTGTGATTTTCGTTTTGCAGGGGGTAGCGTATTTGATCTTGAAGCGTGGGTAGAGGCGCTTACTGAGCTAAAAAG
>QIGT01000357.1 GCA_003230835.1 Gammaproteobacteria bacterium | reverse complement strand
CGTGATAATAATGCATGGTTGCCGGTGCACGAACGGATCGTGATTCTTGAGCGAGTGGTGAGTGAAATGATTGCGCAGCGCTCGGAGTTGGCGCAGTTGGCAGCGTCTGAAGGGGGCAAGCCGCTGGCGGATTCCATTGTAGAAGTCACCCGAGCTATCGAATCAGTGAAACTTTGTGCCGAGCACTTGCGCCAAGATGCAGGTAGCGTCGTTCCGCTTGCTGGAACGACGGCAGGCCAACACCATCTAGCCTTTACTCAGAAAGAACCGATAGGGGTTGTGGTAGCAGTGAGTGCCTTTAACCATCCCCTTAATCTTATTGTTCATCAAGTGGCGCCGGCGATTGCCAGTGGCTGTCCGGTGATTGTTAAGCCGGCGCCAGTAACACCGTTGAGTTGCCTTCGATTTTTAGAAATTTTACAAGCCTGCGGTCTGCCGCCGCAGTGGGCACAAGTCTTGGTCATTGAAGACATTTCTTTGTCTGAGAAGCTCGTGACGGATAGGCGTCTTGGTTTCTTTAGTTTTATCGGCAGCGGCAAAGTGGGTTGGATGTTACGTAGTAAGCTGGCTCCAGGGGTGCGATGTGCGCTTGAGCACGGTGGCGCAGCCCCGGTTCTGATTGCGCAAGATGCTCAGTTGGGGCGGGCTGTGAGCGCCATTGCCAAAGGAGGGTTCTATCATGCAGGCCAGGTCTGTGTGTCTGCCCAGCGCCTATTTGTAGCCAAAGCGATTGCTGACGAGTTTGTTGAACGACTTGAATCTACGGTGCGCGCGTTAGAAGTTGGCAGTTCTGTATCTATCGAAACTGAAGTAGGACCGCTGATTACTCCGCAAGAAGTAAATCGCGTTGAACAGTGGGTGGACGAAGCGGTGAAAGAAGGTGCGCAAAATGTTTGCGGCGGACAGCGCATAGATGACTTTTTCTTCTCACCAACAATACTGCGATCACCGTCCATGCGCAGTCGCGTATCTCGTGAAGAGGTATTTGGCCCCGTGGTTGCGGTATACGAGTTTGATCAGGTTGATGATGCACTTGATCAGGCCAACAGCCTACCTTTTTCGTTCCAAGCTGCGGTTTTTACGCAGGATTTAGATTTTGCTCTGAAGTGCTTTCGGCGGCTGGATGCGAGTGCAGTCATGGTCAATCAACACAGTGCATTTCGTGTTGATGGAATGCCTTTTGCCGGGTTGCGTGAATCTGGTTTGGGAGTAGGTGGCATACCCCATACCCTGCAAGACATGCAGGTGAACAAAATGATGGTGATCCAATCTAACGAACTGTTATAGATTGGCGGTTAGTTAGTCGCTACAGGGTGTTGGGTTGAACACTGCCGACATGAAACTTGATTTCGCGAGCCATAGAGCGAGTTTCTATTTTCTTCAGCTTACCCCGTAAACCGCTTGATGAGACTGCGTGTTCGTTTAAGACCTGTTCCAAAAATACGCTGCTTATGCCAATCTATTCTACCTAAACTGGAGAACTAGTTTCTATTCAAATGAATGTTGATGAAAATGCTGATATGAACACCGAATTCCAAAGAGAAACCCTACTAGCCAGCGATGGGCAGCCGGTCGCCCTGTATCATTGGTCAGTTGCTAACCCGCAAGCTGTAATTTTGATTGCTCATGGGATGGGCGAGCACGCGCAGAGATATGGTGATTTTGCTCGGGTTTTGAATCAACAGGGATACGCAGTGATAGCCAACGATCATCGAGGCCACGGTGAAACAGCGCAAGGTAATTATGGCGATATGGGCGCAGATGGTTGGAATCGGCTATTGGCCGATGCTTATGAATTAAACTGCTGGGCGCGAACCACCTATCCAGATGTGCCCATTGTGCTGTTTGGACATTCCATGGGGTCGATGATGTCGCAACAATACATCACACGTTATGCCGCGAGTATCGACGGTCTCATACTGTCAGGCTCGCCGGGTTTCAAAGCTGGCTTTTTGAGCCGAGTTTCTTTGTGGCTAGCGAAATTTGAGGCGTGGCGCAAGGGTGCCACAGAACAAAGCAATCTATTGCAAAAAATGTTGTTTGCTGACGCAAACAAGAAATTTGATTCAGACGGCGCCAGCGGTTTTGAGTGGTTGTCCAGGGATAAAGATCAAGTGGATAAATATATGCAAGACGACGCCTGCGGCTTTGTCTTAGGCTCTGGTTCGTTGGTAGATTTGTTTGAAGGGTCTCGGCGTAGTGCGTCTCGAGCCGCCGTTGAAAAAATTCCTAAGGATCTACCGATATATGTTTTTTCTGGAACCGATGACCCGATTCATGGTGATCAAAGAGACCTTAACCGTATGTTGCAGGTCTATTATGATCAGGCGCTAACATCGTTGACGGTTAAGTGGTATCCCGGTGGTCGCCATGAAATGCTCAACGAAACCAATGCCGATGAGGTCCATCAAGACATCGTTGGTTGGCTGAGGCTGAATATCCAGCACAACTAATTTGGTCGAGAGTCGCGAGCATACGTGCGGCCAGGGTTGGATGGAGCAGATGCGCTATCTCGGTGAAGAAGCTAAGTTAAAGGTTCAACACTGCTGATATGGAAGGTCGTAAAATGGTTTATAAATTTCAATCTACTGCTAACCTTCAAGTATGAACCATTTGGATTCCACTCGGTCCAAATCCATCCCTAAAAGTAGGAGCCGTGTGAGATGAAAGCCGCAGATTTGTTTGTGCAGTGTTTGGAAGAAGAAGGTATTGAGTACATTTTTGGTGTTCCTGGAGAGGAAAACGCCGATGTAATGATGTCCTTAGAAAAATCCGACAGCATCCGGTTTGTGTTAACAAGACATGAACAAGGTGCGGCGTTTATGGCCGAAATCTACGGCAGGCTTACTGGTCAACCGGCGGGTTGCTTGGGAACCTTAGGGCCTGGTGCAACCAATCTGATCACTGGTGTCGCCGATGCGAACATGGATCGTGCACCCATGTTGGTGCTCACTGGTCAAGGCGCAACACATCGCTTGCACAAAGAGTCGCACCAGATCATGGATGTTGTGGCCATGTTTGAGCCTGTAACAAAGTGGGCAACAACAGTTCTTCATGCCGATACTATTCCTGAAATAGTGCGCAAGAGTGTTCGCCTAGCGAGGTCTGAAAAACCGGGCGCTGTGTTGATAGAAATTCCTGAAGATGTGGCCAAACAAGAAACAGATCAAAAACCTCTTGAAGTTCGCAGATTTCGCCGCTCTGTTCCTGATGACAAAGTGGTTGATCGCGCGTTTGATCTAATATCGAAAGCAAAGAAGCCGGTTATACTAGCTGGTAATGGATGTATCCGGCGTCGCGCTAGCGAGCAGCTGCGAAAGTTTTGTGATGCCACTGGTGTTGGAGTGATAAGTACGTTTATGGCTAAGGGGTGTGTTGACATGGATGCGCCCTATTGCCTATATACTGTTGGTTTGGGTAC
Source organism: Gammaproteobacteria bacterium (assembly GCA_003230835.1). Lineage (GTDB taxonomy): Bacteria > Pseudomonadota > Gammaproteobacteria > Pseudomonadales > Azotimanducaceae > UBA4421. The sequence continues at coordinate 2,595 of QIGT01000357.1, read as the reverse complement.
TCGCGATCGGATGAATTTAGCTATCGATGAGTCAGACTTAGTTATCACGTTAGGCTTTGATATGGTGGAATACCATCCGAGATTGTGGAACTCTACTGGTAACAAAAGCATTATACATGCCGATTTTTTGCCCGCAGAAATAGATCAATACTATTTGCCTGAAGTTGAATTGGTTGGTGACTTGGCGCATTTACTTTGGATGTTGAATGAACGAGTTGCAGGCGCTGACTTAAGTTTTGACTTGTCGCGCCAAGCTCAACTGCGCCAAGACATGGCCGATGACCTTGCCGAATTTTCACAAGACGATGCAAGCGGTTTGATAAAGCCGCAGAAAGCATTGTGGGATGCGCGGCAAGTTATGGGCCCTAACGATATTGTTTTATCAGATGTTGGTGCGCACAAAATGTGGATCGCGCGTCATTATCATTGTCATGAACCGAACACTTGTCTTATTCCAAATGGGTTTTGTTCTATGGGCTTTGCTTTGCCTGGTGCCATTGCAGCGGCTCTTGTTTATCCGCAAAGACGCATTTTAGGCATTGCAGGTGATGCTGGATTCTTAATGAACGTGCAGGAAATGGAGACCGCCAAGCGCCTAAATTTAGACTTGGTGATGATGGTTTGGGAAGACAAGGCATACGGTCTTATCGCCTGGAAACAAGAAGTTGAATTTGGGCATCACACAGATTTGACATTTTCTAATCCAAACTGGCAGCAATTGGGCGAAGCCTTTGGCTGGAGTGTACATCTGTGCAATGAAAGCGCAGAACTGCGTTCAACGTTAGAGCAGGCGCACACAACTAAAGGCCCAAGTTTGGTTGTCATTCCAATTGACTATCAGCAGAACATGCTCCTAACTGAGCGATTGGGAGAAATTACCGCACAGATATAGTGTGCTGGGTCACATTTTCGAAGCTCACATTGCTGTGCGGGGTGCCGTATACAGTAGAGCAGCGCCAGTTAACCTATGATATCGTGTTGGTCAGCTTGGCAATAACTATCAAATGAACGCATGGATTCGTCACAAGGCAATCGTCGCTGCGATGGCAGCCTTTGCGCTGTGCGCGGCATTTGCGTTACAACAAGCGCCATTGTTCTACAATGTGGCAGATCCTCAGCCTCTACCAGCTATACTTGCAAACTCTGCAGACGACTTTGCCGAACCTATTGCTTTTACCTTTGAGAAGAATGCAGATTGGCACCAGTCGGTGGCCCCGCCAAAACCCGACGTTCTCGTCCAACCTCTTGTTACGGCTCCGAATCTAAATATTGCTGTGGAGGAAAACACCCAAATAGAAGTGTTAGAGCTCGCAGCCAATCCTCCCATTGAAGTTGAGAAAATTCGACTCAAGGTCCCTGTTTCCTTGGATATGGTGTTTAACGAAATACCAGAACAAGGTGAGCTGGTGCAAACAAGTTGGGCCGCAGGTGAGTCGTTACATGGCGCGCAAACGCCGACACCGGTGCTGGTTGCACAAGGTAATCAAGCGGGACCTACCGTGTGTATTACGGCTGCCGTGCACGGCGACGAGCTTAACGGCATCGAATCTGTTCGTCGTTTGATGTATTCCATCAAGCCGGAAAAGCTTAAAGGAAAGGTGGTTGGTGTTCCCATTGTTAACTTGCAAGGGTTTCAGCGTCATTCTCGTTACCTTGCCGATAGGCGAGACTTGAATCGTTTTTTCCCGGGTAACCCTAGAGGTAGTTCTGCTGCTCGAATGGCTTATAGTTTCTTTAACGAAATCATTCTGAATTGTGATGGCTTGGTAGATCTTCATACAGGTTCTTTTCATAGAACCAATTTGCCTCAGCTGCGGGCAGATTTGAACAACGCTGATGTTTTAGCATTAACTAAGGGGTTTGGTGCGACCACTATATTGCATAGTGAAGGCGGGCAAGGCACGCTGCGACGTGCAGCAACGGATGCAGGTATTGCTGCAGTTACATTAGAAGCCGGAGAGCCATTACGCTTACAGGAAGATGCTGTGGCGCATACTGTTAAAGCGCTGTTCACCTTGTTAGATGCTATGGGTATGTACAACAAGCGCAGCTTCTGGGGGAATCCAGAGCCTACCTATTATAGCTCTGCGTGGGTTCGCGCCGATCAAGGCGGCATTTTAAAATCTGAAATCAAACTCGGCAAGAGAGTGAAGTCTGGCGAATTGCTGGGGGTGATCATAGATCCCATATCAAATGAACAGGTTGCCATACACGCACCCTATGCCGGGCGTATTATTGGCATGGCTGTGAATCAATTTGTGATGCCGGGATATGCCGCTTTCCATCTTGCCACGGAAGCTGAGCTGGACGAAGTGTCAGAAGGCGATGATTTTCACTCTGACGGTTTAGATGTTGCCGTCACAGACTCTGCGGGTGAAGAACGCTCGGAATGATCTAGGCAGCCGCTGATCTTGCCCAGTCGCAAAGAAACCAAGACCTTCGTAGCTACAGAAGGTCTTGGCGAGGGGGTGAGCGAAGGTCAGATGGGTGAGGGTTAATTACCAGCTTTGCGCTGTTTTACAGTTCGTCTTTTTGAGTTTCCCGCTGCGCTCTTTCGGCCTCGATCTTTTACGCGAGCCACAACGTGCCCGTCTG
>QIGT01000474.1 GCA_003230835.1 Gammaproteobacteria bacterium | reverse complement strand
GTACAGGAGGTGGATGAGCAGGCTGCGCCAGCCAAGCCTTCGCCGGTAGCTGGCGCTGAAGTGTCTACCCCGACGCAGGTGTCTAACCCAACCGTAGAGAGTGCTGCCAAGGTCTACGCCGGGCCCGCTGTGCGGCGTTTGGCTCGAGAGCTTGGGGTTGATCTCAGTCTTGTGCGTGGTTCGGGTAATCGAAATCGAATTGTTAAAGACGATGTTAAAACCTTCGTTAAATCGCGGTTACAGAAAGGTGGTGCTTCTGCATCAGCGGGTGGTGGAGGTATTCCGCAAGTTACCCGAGTAGATTTTTCCAAGTTTGGCTCGATAGAAACAGTAGAGCTAAGCCGTATTCGCCAACGCGGTGCAGATAATTTATATCGTAGCTGGATTAACTTACCTCATGTCACACAACATGATGAGGCCGACATAACTGATTTAGAAGAATTTCGTCAATCACTGAAGGCTGAAGCGCAAAGTAAGGGTGTGAAGGTCACACCGCTGGCGTTTTTAGTCAAAGCATGTTGCGCAGCCCTACAAGAGTTTCCAGTGTTCAACGCCTCATTGCACGACGATCACAAACATTTGGTGTACAAGCAATATATTAACGTTGGTATCGCCGTCGACACGCCCGATGGGCTGGTGGTGCCGGTGATTAAAAATGCCGATAACAAATCTATCTGGGTCTTATCCCAGGAGATAGCGCAACTGTCTGAACAGGCTCGCAACAAAAAACTTGCGTTAGATGCTTTGCAAGGAGGAACATTTAGTATCTCAAGTTTGGGTGCCTTGGGTGGCACTGGCTTTACACCGATAGTGAATGCGCCGGAAGTTGCGATCTTGGGTGTGGCACGCTTACAAACCAAACCGCAGTGGGACGGTCAAGCTTTCCAGCCGCGTAAGTTACTGCCCCTGTCGCTGTCTTATGATCACAGGGTGGTTAATGGTGTGGACGGTGGTCGATTCATGGTCTATTTAACGACTGTGCTCAGCGACATTCGCAGACTTGCGTTATAACTTCTCTGGGCCGCGCCATTGTTCTTCTTTTTTCTCGGTCAGCGTTCTGGCCAGCACAAATAGATAATCGCTCAGCCGATTGAGATATCGCGCACAAGTGGTATAGCTTGATGGTGCAGCTTCGGTTTGCTCGACTAATGCCCACAGATCTCGTTCAGCGCGGCGACATACCGAGCGACATACGTGAGCTTGTGCCGCAGACTTACCACCACCTGGGAGGACAAATTCTGTCAGGGGTGGTAATTTGCTGTTGAGGGCATCCACCTGGGCTTCAAGGGCTACAGCTTCTGGCGCAACATACTCACCTTCCATCGCAAATACAGCGCCCATATCGAACAGCGACTGTTGTATTGATTTCAGCACGGTGGCGTGTTGTGGGGCGAGGTCGGTAGTGAGCAGACCGATCTGACTGTTGAGTTCATCAACTCCACCCAGGGCAACCATAATCGGATCGTGTTTAGCGACCCTCCTGCCGGTTGCTAGCTTGGTTTGACCTTTGTCACCACCACGCGTAGTGACTTTACTGATTCTAGGCATGCAAACCTAGGCGCTGTGGCTACGGTTCAAGGTCAAACTCGGATCATAGGTATGTGCGGTGACAACACCGGTGTCAAAAGACTTGGTCAGGCCATCGTATGCAAAATTCATGAAGTCCTTGGCGGTGGGATAGCCGGTGGTGGAGTCTGCCGCAGCAATACTCACGCCTACAACTACCGGAATGTAGCCTTCGGAGGTTTTGAAGGAGTGCATGTATAGACTGTCGAAAATGCGCTTAAAACTCTGAGACGTGCAGTTTTTGATGGAGTCTTGTGGCGTTATTACGGCAAATATATTGCTTTCCGGATGGGTCACAATATCCAATGGGCGTACCAAGCCGCGAATTTTAGCGCTAATGCCAGACATCATCTCATCGATGCTGGCTTGATCAAATTGGTTTTTAATGACGTCCAGATTATTCACCCCCACCAATAACAAACAACCTGCACCGCCGCGTGATTCGGTTTGTTTGAGAAGTGCTTCGAGCCGATCTAAAGTGAATTTTAAATTGCCTAACCCGGTGACTGGGTCAACTAGATCTGTGGTTTGCAGCTCTTTTACTTTGCGCTGCAGATGTTTGTTAGACTTGAGCAACTCGTTGTATCTTTTTGCGATACGACCAGCGGCTATGACTCTGGGTTGTAACAGGTTGCGCAAGGTAGCTTTGCTGAGAAAGTCATCTACGCCGACGTCGAATGCCTTGTGAATTGCATCTACCTCATCGCGGGCGGTCATTAACATCACATAGGTAAAATGGTTGTTGCCCAGATCCATTTTTTTGATGCGGCGAGCCAGTTCCAAACCATCCATGGCCGGCATTAACCAGTCTGCAATAATGACTTCTGCAGGTCTCTTTTCTAAAGAACGCAGTGCTTCAAGCGGGTTGTTGGTGAAACGTACATTGCTAAACCCACCGGCACGCAGCACTTTTGCGATGATGGCGCTTGAAAATTTAGCATCGTCTACAACTAATATTGGAATGTCGGAATCGGACATGTATCGTGCGTTTTACGCTTTTAAATCCCGGGCAACCTTGATATGCGACCCCTCGGCTCATGTCAAGGAACCAGTTAAAAAACACCTGTTTTGAGGAGAAATCATGCCGTCCTTCGATATTGTGTCTGAGGTTGATATGCAAGAGGTTCGAAACGCGGTTGATCAAGCCGTCCGCGAACTGCGTAATCGATTTGATTTTCGTAACATCGATGCTGGCTTTGAGCTATTAGAATCCGGCGTGCGCCTGCATGCCCCGGAAGATTTTCAACTGGGCCAGCTCGAAGATATCTTACGTGATAAGTTCGCTGCTAGAGACGTTGACGGTAAAAGCTTGGTGCCCGGAGACATAGAGGGTCTTGGCAAAGTTCGAAGACGCCAGTTTACTCTGAAACAAGGCGTAGATCGAGATACCGCAAAGATAATCACCAAGTTGGTGAAAAAATCCAAATCCAAAATACAAGCTCAAGTGAATGGGGACAAGGTGAGAATTACCGCTAAAAAGCGCGATGACCTGCAGGGTGTCATGGCAGAGGTTAAGGCCTTAGAGCTCGATACTCCCTTTCAATTCAACAACTTCCGAGATTAGTCCGCTTTGAGCTTCTTCGACCGCTATGCTGAAGTTATAGATCGCCGTACGCTTATTTGTGTGGGTACGGGGTTCGCGTCGGGCTTGCCGTTACTCATTTTGTTTCAGTTGGTGCCCACTTGGCTTCGGTTAGAGGGTGTCAGTCTGGTTGCGATTGGTTTTTTCAACATCATCAATTTGCTCTACATTCTCAAATTTTTGTGGGCACCCTTTGTGGATTTTTACGCCTGGCCGTTCCTGGGGCGCCGCCGGGGCTGGATGTTGGTGACTCAGCTCTGTTTGGTGGTGAGTATTGCCGCATTAGGCATTTGGGACCCAAGCACTGAGTTTGCAATGCTGATGTTGGTGTCTGCCATGGTGGCTTTTTTCAGTGCCACCCAAGATATCGTACTAGATGCTTATCGCCGAGAAATATTCGAAACCGATGGTGAGCTGGCAGTGGGCAATACAACCCACATACAGGCGTACCGTATTGCTGGGTTAGTGCCAGGTTCTCTGGGGTTGATATTGGCCGACAGCATAAGTTGGCCAGCAAATTTCACCGTGATGGCCGCGTTTATGCTGGTCGGCATTGGGGTGACCTTAGTCATTGGCGAGCCCAGCAAGCCCGGTGCAGTGCCCACATCCTTAGGCAAAGCCATTGTTGATCCATTTAAGGAGTTCCTAACGCGGCGTTCATTGGGCCCCGCGATCGCCTTTTTGGCCTTTTTGGTGCTCTACAAATTGGGCGATAATTTGGCGGTTGCTCTGTTAGGGCCATTTTATATTGACGTGGGTTTCACCCCCACCCAGATCGGTCTTGTGGCGAAAAATGCGGCACTTTGGCCTGCCATAGCGGGTGGCATAGTCGGTGCACTCGTTATTATTCGGATTGGTATAAACCGGGCGTTGTGGGTCTTCGGCTTCATCCAGTTAGTGACCATTCTTGGCTTTGTCTGGCTGTCCCAGGCCGGGCCGGATTTATACATTTTAGCGACAGTAATCGCGGCTGAGAACATAGGCATAGGTTTGGGTACTGCAGCGTCAGTGGCTTTTATCGCACGAGAAACTTCACGGCTCGCGGTGGCGACGCAATTTGCGTTATTCACAGCCGTGGCCGCGGTGCCTCGTTTGATTGCATCGACGGTGAGTGGGGTGCTGGCAGAGAGTTTAGGCTGGACAAACTTTTTTCTACTCAGCACCTGTGTGGCGGTGCCGGGGATGATTTTACTGTACTGGGTTGCGCCTTTTAATGCGGAATCTAATGCGAATTCAACTTCAACCCAATAGGTTGTTGACTACTTTTGCAGACGCGGCATCTTTCACCCAAGAGAAGTCACCGTCCTCTAACATCGCGTTGGCAGCATTCAAAGTGGCACCAATGGCGTAGTTGGCCAAAGCACCACCAATGCTGACCCTGCGTACGCCTAATGCTTCATATTCCGCGAGGGTCATGTTTGGCATGAACACAAACAACACATTGAGTGGTTTGTTGACCGCGTCTAAAACTGTCTTTATATCCGCAGCATTTGCCAACCCTGGTGCATACAGTACGTCGGCGCCTGCGGCTTCGAAGGCGACTAAGCGGCGGATGGTGTCATCTAAATCTTTTATGCCGCGCAACAAATTCTCAGCGCGTGCGGTCAGCATGAAAGGGAAATCAAGGGTGGCGGTAGCCTCAGCACAGGCCGCAATTCGCTCTACGGCTAAGTCGAAATCATAAATTTCGCTTCCGGACCAGTCTTCGATAGAGGCTCCAACAACACCGGCATCGGCTGCGCGAAGTATATTTGCTGCGGTTTGAGCCGGAGGGTGGGCAAATCCGTTTTCGAAATCGGCAGTGATGGGCGCCTTTGTTGCGCTGCAAATTTCGCTCAGGTGTGCGAGTTTTTCGTCCAAGCTGATTTGGCCGTCGAGTTTACCTATTGCTTGGGCAAAACCCGCACTGGTGGATGCGGTGGCTTGAAAGCCTAGTTTTTCCAAAATGATGGCGGAACCGATATCCCAGAAATTTGGCATGACAAAGGTGCCGGTTGCATGCAGGGCTTTAAAACACTCGGCCTTATCTAGTTGGCTGGTTGTCTGTTGGTTGCTTGTGTGATTAGTCATGATGCTGTTGCTTCCCACTTGTGCGCTTTGGCGATGCGTTCGCCTATAAAGGTGATGTTATCTGCTTCTAAAAGATGGCGCTGTAATTTTTCGCCACCGCCGCGCAGCGAGATGCGTAAGGATGAATTAACCACACGAAACCAGGGTAGTTTTGTATGCTTCGGAAGTTGACGCAGAGTGGTACCAACGAAGCGTGAATGGGCAGGGAAACCGATAAGTGAGGCGATTTGGCCGTATGTGGCAACCTTGCCGGTTGGAATCATCGCCACAGTTTGCCATATACGCTGTTGCATATCTGCTGAACGTTCGGCTTGATTTGTTACCCTTGTGCCCTCAGATTGAGTACGTAGACGTAGACGCGGTATTTTTATGTTTTGGTTGCTGCTTTTCTTTTTAACGCCCATAGCAGAAATGTACCTCCTAATAGAGGTTGCTGGCTACATCGACACGCTCCCCACATTGTTTTTGGTCATGCTCACGGCTGTGATTGGCGTTGCGCTGTTGAAACGGCAAGGCCTCGCCACGCTTACTCGGGGTGTAGGGCGTATGAACGCCGGAGAGATACCCGCGCAAGAAATGACCGAGGGTATTTTACTGGGCATTTGTGGTGCGCTACTGATTACTCCCGGTTTCATTACGGACACTGTAGGTTTTATCATCCTTTTTCCCCCGGCGCGGTTGGCTATTGCCCGCTATTTAATTAAGCGAGTACGCATCCAGACCTTTGAATCGAGACCACAATCCTCTACAGATGGTTCCAAACCCGTCACCCTTGAAGGCGATTTCGAACGTCGCTAGCTAAA
>QIGT01000408.1 GCA_003230835.1 Gammaproteobacteria bacterium | reverse complement strand
ACTGCGGATGCAAAAGGTCGCGTAGATGCTTCCCCAAAAGGTGACGATGCAGGCTTCATTGAAGTATTAGATGACCATACGTTACTTATCCCAGATCGCCATGGGAACAAGTTAGCCTATGGTCATGAAAACATATTGGCTAATCCGCAAATAGGTATTCTATTTTTTATTCCCAATACGTCGGAGACACTGCGTGTCAACGGGCGGGCAGAGCTTTCAAGCGACCCGGCTTTATTGCAACAATTGGCGGCCAGAGATAAGCCTGCGATTCTTGTCATTCGGGTGAGTGTTGAAGAGTGCTTCTTCCATTGCGGTAAATCGATGTTGCGGTCCAATTTATGGAAATCGGAACTATGGCCGGAAAAACATAAAGTCTCGTTTGGTGAAATGTTTGCCGCGCGTAAGAACGCAGACAAAAGTGTTGCAAAGGTTGTTGATGAATACATAGAAGCAGATTATCGCGACAATTTATAGAGACCGGAACAGCATGATATTTAGCCAACGTTTGGGACATACACTTGATGCGGTAGTAGGCTCGAGTGTGTGCCGTATCAGGCTGGGTAGTTTGTGCCGGTAAGGTTGGGGGAAGTATTGTTTTGTGAATGCCTACCAGTGCTGGCAATCCACTGCTCAGCCTCAGCCATCGTTTCAAATTTCCGGATACGCCTATGTTCAAGGCGCACTGCCCATTCAAAATAGTTGCTGACCATATTGAAAAAGAAATCGAATGCTTCAAACGCACCCTGTTTGGTTCTAGGGGCAACCATGACAAATAATTTGTCTTCATGCTCGATCTTTTCTCCGTAAGCAGATTCTAACTGTTGGAATGCGGGGAGAAGTTTGCTGGTTTCGTAGTGTTGGGATGCAGCTTGGCGTACATCTAGAATAAGGGCGTTCCAGTCCTGCTTGGTGTCGTGGGCAACAATGGCGTTTATAATTGATGATGCAGACTGTGTTCCAAATACCTCAATAACGTAGGTATCCTGGCGAAAAAATGGATTGACGGGCAAAAGGTCGGTCTTCCGAGAAAATGAGCGCGCAGATTCTGCCTGAAAGTGATTGCCAGTTCCACTGGCAACTAAGAGATAGGGGTTAGCGCTTGCGTGACTCGATGCTTGAGGCTGGGCAGCACTTCGTCTACAAACCATGGGTTTTTCTTAAGCCATAGATTGTTGCGTGGGCTGGGATGAGGCAATGGCATGAGCCGACCTCCGTAGCTGGCCCAATTGCGAACCGTTGCAGTGAGATTTTTTTCGGGATGCTGTAAGTGCCATTGTTGGGCGTATTGTCCGATGACCAGTATCAACTCAAGATGCGGGCTCATTGCCATAAATTTGTCGCGCCAAGTATCGGCACAAATGGATAGGGGTGGGAGGTCGCCAGACTTGCCCTTGCCGGGATAGCAAAAACCCATGGGTAAGATCGCGATTCGTTTTTCATCGTAGAAGACATCGGTATCAAGGCCCATCCAATCGCGCAAACGAACGCCGCTGGGATCGTTAAATGGAATGCCTGTGGCATGTACCTTAGAACCCGGGGCCTGGCCGGCGATCAGAATTTTCGCACTGGGATGAAACTGGAACACAGGACGAACGCCGTGTTTGAGCTCAGATGCACACAGGGTGCATGACTGGGCTTGCTTGATGAGGTGTTCAAACGGTTCTGGCATTGATGCTTTCTGCTGCAGACAGAGCGTCCCTCCGAGGCAATGGTAACTACGTTGCCAACCATGATGGTACGACTTATTAATTCATTAACAAAGCGAATCTGGCTAAGCGCATTTTAAGCCCAATTCTTAGGTCCCTGGGTTAAACTACGCGTTGTCTAATTTTGCAGATGGTAAATCGGAATGAACATTGTCCTGAGGCTGGTTTGGCTGGCAACCTTTTTATTGACGCCACTGTCTAGTGTTGCGGCGGAAAATAGCCTGCGTGATGCCTTGAGATCTCAAGTTTTCAACGATGCGCAAAGTGCTTTAGAAAAGGCCAATGCGGCAGCCGGTAGTGTGCTGACTCCGGAAACCTATCGGCAAGCTGGTGAGTTGTATGACCGTGCAGATAAAGCCTTTGCCGATGGTGCTGATGTTGATCGCGTGCGTAAACTCTTGTTTGAGTCGACTCGCTTGTTTGAACAGGCAGCAAGCATGGCGCCCACGGTTGAAAATTTTGTTTCTGCAGCATTTCAAGCCAGAAAGGATGCGTTGGAGTCAGATGCGGCTAAACGTTCACCAAAGTTATGGTTAGGTGCGGAGAAACAGCTTTACGAAGCCACCTCGCGAGCGGAAAAAGGCCGCGAACAACGCGTTGCCAAGTATGCTGACAAAGCGGAGTTGCTATATCGTGACTCTGAGCTCGCCGCCATTGAAACTGTGCTGTTTACCGAGATTGAAACTGAAATCGCCCAGGCGCGAAAACTCGATGCGCACGATTGGGCACCTCGCTCGTATAACACTGCCAAAGAACTTCTCAAACAAGCGCGCAGCGTGCTTGGACAAAATCGCTACGATACAGACCAGCCTAGAAACTTGGCCAATCGGGCACTACATAAGGCTCGACATGCCCAATACATTGCCAAGCTTGCCGATGCGATAGACGATAATGATACGAACCTAGAAAACGTCCTTATTGAATGGCAAGACACTCTAGCCGTGTTAGGTGAACGATTTGATATCCCGCTGTATTTTGATGAAGGTCCAACACAACCGATTGCATTGGTTGACGCCATCATCGAAGATCGCGAGAAGCGCAGAGTAACATTGGAACAAGAAGCGGCAGCATTACAGCAGCGAACCTATCTGCTACAGGACGAACTTGTTAGTGTGCAGGCTGAGCTTGAAAACCGAGAATTTGCCAAGGCTCGACTCGATCGACGTTTGGATCAGCAGCGTCAACGCGAACAATCCCTTGCTCGGGTAGATGGTTTGTTTTCCAAGACTGAAGCTGAAGTGTTACGCGCTGAAAACAGGCTGATCATTCGACTTGTCGGCCTCGGTTTTTCCAGTGGTAGTGCTGCAGTAGAAAAGCGGCACGAACCTTTACTGGCGAGGCTCATGACCGCGATGGCAGAATTTCCGCAAACACCCGTTACCATAGAAGGACACACTGACTCATATGGTGTGGACACAAGCAACTTGGAACTGTCGGTGCGTCGCGCAGAATCAGTGGCTTCGTACTTGCTTGAAAATTCAGCCATATCGCCCACACAACTGTCGTCGGTGGGTTTTGGCGAAACTAAGCCGATCGCCAACAACGAAACATCGGACGGTCGATGGAAGAACCGACGTATCGACGTTGTACTCTATCCTTCTTGGTTTTCTGGTTAGGCCAAACCTAGCCTCTACTTCTTATTAAATTGTTGGCTGGCGTCACGCGCATCTCGGCTTGCGGCGCTTAGCTGGCTTTGATCGGCGTCAGCGTAGCTGGCGGTGTGATTCAAAGCGGTAGCTGTGGCGTTAACTGCTTCTTTGATCATGCTTACTGCCACAGGCGGAATTTCGGCCGCAACACGGGCAAGTTTAAGGGCGACATCAACAGTTTCACCGTCCGCAGCGATTTCCTCTATCAAGCCCCAATTTAATGCGGTGGTTGCATCCATTCGTTCGCATAATATGCAAATCCGCTTAGCGCGTGCGGGCCCAACAAGATTTATAAGCCGTGGCAACGCCCCCCATTGTAAATTTAGACCAATTTTGGCTTCGGGAACGTAAAGGTAGGCACTTTCTCCCATTACTCGCCAATCACAAGCTAAAGGCAACGCCACGCCAGCGCCCACAGCCAGTCGCTCCATCGCGGCGATGGTAATCTGTGGCATAGTCTCCCACGCCTCGCATAGTCTGACGCCGCGGTAGAATATCTGTCGTCGCTGCATGTCTGAAAGCTCGGGGTCGTTGCGTGAAGCCAGGTCTTGTAGGTCTGCCCCGGCAGAAAAATACTCTTTTGCGCCACTCAACACTACCGCGCGAGTGTCGAGGTCATCATGAAATGAGCGAGCAACATCAGTCAGTTCCAATATGAGTTGACCATCAAAAGCGTTTAAGTTCTTTTTTCGATCAAAGTGGACAATGGCAATGGGACCTTCACGTTCAATGGTGATGTAGCTGTCGGTCATGGTTATCTCCGTGAGTGGACTGAGGGCATACTGTAGCAAGTATTTTGGATATTAATGCGAGCTATACATTTAAGAGTGCATTTGCATTTTTGGCCGAGTGCTACTAAATTAGCACCCACGAGGTTTGCGGAGAACCCCTGCACATGCTTCTATTTGATAGCACGACGTTGTTGTTGCTCGTCTTTACAATAGTCGGTCTTTGTTTTCGCCGGACAACACCTTGGCTTGGTGTTCTGTTGCTGCTTACCCTTCTCGTGATGTATCTGCATCTAGTTGTAGAAGGCTTCCGTTGGCAAATGATCCCCGTCTACTTCACGCTGATGGTTTGCACTATGACGGCGGTGGCCCGTTGGATTGATCTCCTTGCTGACAACTTGTCATTGCTTCGCAGTAAACTGTTCGCGGGGCTAAGTGCAGGTGTTGGGATTGCTCTTCTGATTCTCACTACTCTACTATCTTACGCGTTTCCGATTTTTGAGCTGCCCATACCTGATGGTCCCCATGCAGTGGGTACAACTGAATTGCACCTGATTGATCATAGCCGCGCAGAAAACTATACGCTGAACGCAGATGATCGCCGTGAACTCATGGTTCGTATTTGGTATCCTGCAGAGCAGCCCATTGCTGATACTCTAGTGCCCTATTGGCGTCATGCGATAGAAAGAAGCAAGGCGGTGACGAATAACACACCCTTGCCTTGGTTTACTTTCACACACCTCGGTCGGGTTCCCACGCACAGCTATTGGCAAGCGCCTGCGGCTCAAGGCGAAACACAATATCCGGTGGTACTTTTCTCTCATGGTATTGGCATCGGATGGGCATCAGCCAATACAACCTTGGCTGAAAGTCTTGCGAGCAATGGTTATGTGGTGGTGGCGATTGACCATGCCTTTATCGGCTCGGCCAGTATATTTCCACAAGGACGCGTGGTTGTGTTTGATCAAGCAACATCTATTGCGATGTCGCAACCGGCTTCCCCTAAAGTTCAAGACATTCAGAACAAACTACATTCAAGTACCGATTGGCGAGAGCAGGTGGCGTTATTTTCAAAGGCCACGACCCTTGCCCCAGCAGATATGTTGGGGCACGTAACAAATGCGTTAAGCATTCAGGTCGAGGACCAAATATTTGTGCTCGATGAGCTGGAGCGTTTGCAGCAAGATCAACGCAATGCATTCGCGGGTCGTTTAGACCTCACTCGAATTGGATTATTGGGTATGTCTCTTGGGGGAAGTGCTGTTCTAGAGACTTGTTCCATTGATAGCCGATGCAAAGCTGGGGTTAACCTCGACGGTTTTCATCCAAAACATATTGGTTTATCGCTCAATCAAACGCCCTTTTTGTATCTGAATCGATTTGACAATTTGTTGTATCGCTCCAATTTTGAGAAATCTGAAGCTGCCGCATATTCCGTTAGGATATCAGGCGCCACACACTTCAATTTTTTCGATTTCACGATCATGTCACCCCTATATAGAAGACTCGGTGTGCTCGGATCTATTGATGGTGAACGCATGCAAAAAATTGTCGGAATATCAGTGGTCTCGTTTTTTAATCAGCATCTACGCGGAGAGTTGCACTCAACCGGGTGGACAAGGCTAAACAGTTACCTGGAAGTCACGTTTACCAGGGTTGATGGCATAGCCAGTGAAGTGTAATTCCTATTGGTACCACTTTGACGCCTTGTCAGGCTGTGCGATTGTACGTGAACTTTGAGTGGCCAACGAACCCTGCTCCGGTGAATGTTTCTGTCGGGTAAGAACCTTTTAGATGAAGAATCTCGACCACTGACATACCGTTGTCAGTAGTCGAGGAGGATAATACAATTCCACAACATTGGACAAAGCGGAGTTGTTGAAATGAAACACTACTATCATCCTATGAGTAGAGGGGTTACCACACATTGGATGCTCATGGAGCTTGATGCTCCACACGAACAAATTG
>QIGT01000273.1 GCA_003230835.1 Gammaproteobacteria bacterium | reverse complement strand
GTGATACTTGATGTGAGCGGCCCGTTTCATTCACCACTCATGCAAGCTGCGCGGGAAGATTTCGCCGAGGCGTTGGATCAGGTTGAGCTTGTTATGCCGACAATTCCCATTGTTCAAAATGTAGATGCTAAGGTGCCTGCAGACCTGGATGCGCTGCGAAATAATTTATTAGCACAACTGTCTGCACCTGTTAGGTGGTCTGCTACAGTCAGTACATTGCTCGATTTAGGCGTCACTTATTTTAGTGAATGTGGTCCTGGCAAGGTGCTTGCGGGCTTGATTCGTAGAGTTTCAAAGGATACTCCTGTTCACTCTCTAGCCACGCCGGAAGGTATCCGAGCAATAATTGCCTAAGAGCGTCCAACAACACAAAGGAACTCACCATGGCTAAGACAGCACTAGTCACCGGCGCGTCTCGTGGTATTGGAGCGGCGATCGCAAATCGCTTGGTTAACGATGGATATTTTGTGATTGGCACCGCAACTACTGTGGAAGGTGCGGAGAAAATATCCGCGACCTTGTCAGATAGGGGCGCTGGAATACAGCTGTTGGTGCAAGATTCTGCATCTGTAATTGCTTGTTTTGAGCGAATATCCGAACTCGCTCGAGTGCCACAAATATTGGTCAATAATGCAGGCATAACCCGCGATAACCTTATGTTGCGCATGAAAGAATCTGAGTGGACAGATGTGGTTGATACGAACATCAACGGCTTGTTTCGGGTCACCAAAGGCGTATTACGTGGCATGCTAAAGGCTCGTTGGGGACGTATTGTTAATGTAGGTTCTGTGGTTGCTCGAATGGGTAACCCCGGACAAAGCAACTACGTTGCGAGCAAAGCTGCGAGTGAAGGTTTTGCTCGATCATTGGCGTTGGAGGTGGCGTCGCGCAATGTCACCGTTAATACGGTGGCGCCTGGATTTATCGATACAGACATGACTGCAGATTTGACAGAAGATCAAACAGCAATGATGCTTGCACGCATTCCCATGGCGCGAATGGGCGTCGCAGGCGAAATTGCCAGCGCGGTTTCTTTCCTTGTTAGTGAGGAGTCGGGCTATATTACCGCCCAGACCCTGCATGTTAATGGAGGGCTCTACGCGGCGTAAAACCAACTATTGACAAACCCAAACGTAGGGCCGTCGCGAGCAAATTGCGTGCTTGCGTTAGCGAAATCGCCTCTATAGAATTCGCTCGCCCTGCACCCAGCAATCATTAATGGAGATCTCTTTAGCATGAGTAGTGTTGAAGAACGTGTAAAAAAACTTATCTGTGAACAGCTAGGTGTGAAAGAAGATGAAGTCAAAGAAGACGCATCTTTTGTCGAAGACCTAGGCGCTGATTCGCTAGATACCGTAGAACTTGTGATGGCTTTAGAAGAGGAATTTGAAACCGAAATTCCTGATGAAGAAGCAGAGAAAATCACTACGGTTAAAGAAGCGGTTAGCTACATACTGGCTCACCAGTAGGTTCTGAATTCTGCCGAATACACTGGTGTACATAACGTAGACCAGTGTCATTTCGTGTTTGAAGAACTCGTTGGCATCACCACGTCCATGTTTGGTATTGTGTGAGCGCTGACTAATTGGTGTTGTGGGCTGAATATGAGCAGAAGACGAGTAGTAGTCACTGGCATGGGTATGTTGTCTCCCTTGGGGACTTGCGTGGAATCCTCCTGGCAGGCGGCGATATCCGGGGCATCTGGCATTGGAATCAATGAGTATTTTGATACTGAGGATTTTGGTGTCAAGATTTGCGGTGCTGTCAAAAACTTTGATGTGACACAGTACATGTCGGGCAAAGAAGCTCGACGTATCGATCCTTTCATTCAATTTGGTATGGCTGCTGGCATTCAGGCCGTTGAAGATGCCGGTCTTGAAGCGCATTGTGATGATGCTGATAGAATCGGTGTTGCCATTGGTTCGGGTATCGGTGGTATCAATTTGATCGAAAGTACCCATGCCACCTTGGTGAAAAGTGGCCCCAGACGTGTCTCGCCATTCTTTGTCACTGGTTCAGTGATTAATATGATTGCAGGAAATCTGTCTATCAAATACGGCTTTCGTGGGCCAAATATTGCCATGGTTACTGCGTGTACCACAGGTACGCACAATATCGGTTTTGGCGCACGAATGATTCAGTACGGTGATGCCGATGTGATGGTGGCGGGTGGCTCAGAGCATGCGACATCTCCGATAACTGTTGCTGCCTTTCATTCGATGAAGGCCTTATCTACCCGCAATGACGACCCAACGACTGCCAGCCGGCCATGGGATGATGCACGGGATGGATTTGTCTTAGGAGACGGCGCTGGGGTCATAGTGCTTGAGGAATATGAGCGCGCAAAAGCCCGTGGAGCGAAAATTTATGCAGAGTTTCTAGGTTTTGGCATGAGTGCTGATGCCTATCATATTGCCGGCCCCACAGAGAATGGTGAGGGTGGCGCAGTGGCAATGCGAAACGCGCTTCGTGATGGTCAGTTAAACCCGGAAGATGTGGGCTACCTCAATGCGCATGGCACGTCGACCCCGCTGGGGGATGTTTCGGAAACCAACGGCATTAAATCTGTGTTTGGAGACAAGCCAAAACTGGCCGTCAGTTCAACCAAATCGATGATCGGACACCTGCTTGGTGCGGCCGGATCGGTTGAGGCGATATTCACCATAAAAGCCCTACAGGACCAAATACTTCCACCGACGATCAATTTAGATGATCAAAGCCCCGATTGTGACCTCGACTATGTGCCTAATGAAGCGCGCAAAGTTAACATCAAGGTAGGTGCGAGCAATTCATTTGGCTTCGGTGGAACCAACGGAACACTTGTCTTCGGCGCCGTTTAAGTATGTTGGGCACGCGAAGGCCTAAGTTCTTGCGCTGGGTGTTTGTGGTGGCAACACTATGTGGTGGCGTATTTGCTGGCGTTTACTGGCATTTTTCTACGTGGTCTAACACACCGATGCCAAGTGAGACTGCCTTTCTGTTTGAATTATCCAATGGCACCTCATTGAGTCAGGTCAGTACGCACTTGATAGATTTAGGGGTACTTCATAGACCAACGTATTTCCAAATTCTTGGCCGTCTTACGAATTCTGCGACCAAATTGCAAGCGGGCGAGTATACATTTGAATCTGAAATAACCCCCCGCGCGCTTTTACAACAACTGCGTGAGGGGAGGGTAGTTGCGCACAGTGTGCGTATTCGCGAGGGGGTTACAGTGGCGCAGATGTTGCGCGATCTAAGTCAGCATGGGGTGCTAAAACGTAGTTTGGCCAATGTGGATGCAAGTAACCTGGCGGTTAGGCTGGGTTTGCAAATTCCTTTTGTAGAGGGCATGTTCTTTCCCGACACTTATCAGGTCCGTCGTGGTGATTCGGATCGCTCAGTGCTAGTACGAGCTCACCAGGCTATGTTGGTTCAACTGGACAGTGTGTGGGCGCATCGAAAACAAAACACCGAGTTAAAGAGTCGCTACGAATTGCTGATCCTGGGGTCGATTATTGAAAAAGAATCTTCACTTTCCAGTGATCAATTGAAAATTAGCCAGGTCTTTCACAATCGCCTCAAGCAAGGGATGAGGTTGCAAACTGACCCCACAGTAATTTACGCATTGGGTGAGTCCTTCGATGGAGACTTGCGTCGTGCAGATCTGCGCGTCGATAGCCCATTTAACACCTATCGCTATAAAGGTCTGCCGCCGACGCCTATAGCGCTTGTTTCGTGGGCTTCGTTGCAAGCGGCAGCACACCCTGTGCCGGGTGAGTTTTTCTATTTCGTGGCCCGTGGAGATGGCAGTAGCCAATTTTCCCGGACCCTAGCGGAACACAATGCAGCCGTGCGCCAATACCAGTTGGGTAGATAACAGTGGCCAGGGAAAAGGAAAAGGCAAAGGACGTAGCCCAGTCTAATCCAGGTTGTTTTATTACCTTGGAAGGCTCTGAAGGTGCAGGAAAGTCGACTAACCTGGACGCAGTGTGTGCGGTCTTAGACGCTCATGGGATTGATTTTTACCAAACCAGAGAGCCTGGTGGAACTCCCATGTCGGAGGCCATAAGAGGCCTAATGCTGCAGTCATGGGATGAGCCGGTGACAGGGCTAACTGAGCTACTTTTGATGTTCGCGGCGAGACAGCAACATGTCACCAGCCAGATTCGGCCGCGTTTAGCCAGCGGGCAATGGGTGGTCTGTGATCGTTTTACAGATGCCAGCTATGCCTATCAAGGCGCAGCGCGAGGGCTCCCGGAAGAATATCTCAATACTTTAGAGACTTGGGTTCATAACGACTTGCAGCCCGATTTAACCCTGTATCTGGATCTCGATCCTTTATTGGGAGCACAGCGAATTGCCAATCGTGAGAAAGATCGGATGGAAAACGAGCAATGGGTATTTTTCCAAGCGGTTCGTGAGGGCTACTTGGCACGCGCTAAACGTTTTGATCGGATAACGACTGTCGATGCCTCCCAACCACTAGAGGTAGTAGGCCGCCAAGTCGCCGCGGCAGTTGAAAAGTTCCTCCACCGGCGAGGTGTGGCATAAACATGCGCTACCCTTGGCACGAAGAAATTGGGTCTCGTATCCTCGCGCTGCAAAAGACCGATACACTGCCCAACGCGATCTGTTTATCGGGTAGCCCTGGATGGGGGACAACACAGCTATTGAATGACATCACGTGCTTGCTGTTAGAAATTCCAATGCACACGCAGGTTAGCCAACTGGCTCACCCCGACGTGCGCTGGATTGTACCCGACGGATCTGTGATCAAGATCGAGGAGGTTCGTAGGGTGAATGACTTCGCTGTACTTACCGCACAAATCGCACCTAGAAAAGTGGTCGCGATAGTTGCTGCAGACAAACTGAATATTAGTGCAGCGAATGCGTTACTCAAGACATTAGAAGAACCCCCACGCAATACCCATTTGTTGTTGGCCACTTCACAATGGGGCCGGTTGATTCCAACCATTCGTAGTCGATGTCAGCGATTTGAAATGCCTTGTGATCCAGCAGTCGCATTACAATGGCTGCATCAACAGCAAAATAAACAAGATAATCAACACGAAGTGTCTGAGGATTTGTTTGCAGAAATGGGATATGCGCCTCTGGCGGCATTAGCTGCTATTACGAGTGCGACGCCAGATGTCGACACTTGGCTGTCGGGGCTTAAGAGTATGTCTTTCTCTACCGCAGTTGAACAAATGTTAGAACTAGATGGTGTTGATTGGTTGGGGCGATGGTACCGCCGAATCCTTGGCCATTTAAAAGGCAATCGGCTCGCGGGTCTGCAAGCCAGTGACCAACAGGTACTGGCTTTTGTTGATGAACTGCTCGATGGCCGTCGCCAATTGATCGTCTCTAACTCGACCAATGCGAAATTGTTGTTCGAACGACTGCTGAGCGAGTGGATTAAGTTGAGTCATGGATCAACGCTAAGTCGTAAATCGGCGGTCGAATGAGAGTATGAGACTTAGTTCATACTTTGCCCATTGACACGCGCGTTGGCTCAACCGAACATGTAGCGTGATGAATAGGATTTCAGAATTGATGGTTTCAACGAATCGTGGCGGCTAATAAAAAAGGTGTACGCAACGGGATCTTATCCTTGGCAATCAAGGACAAGGCTGTACTCTATGCGGCCTACATGCCGTTTGTAAAAAACGGTGGTTTGTTCATTCCTACCAAGAAAGAGTACGACCTTGGCGATGAGGTTTTTATGTTGTTAAACCTCATGGACGAAGCCGAAAAAATACCCGTGGCGGGCAAAGTGGTATGGATTACCCCCAAGGGTGCCCAAGGAAATCGTGCCGCCGGCATCGGTGTACAATTCAACGATCAGGACGATATGGCCAGGAGCAAGATCGAAACCTATCTTGCCGGCGCATTACAGTCAGATAGACACACTCACACTATGTAGAATTCAGCAGATCGAGCATACTGTAGCCGATGTTTGTTGATTCCCATTGCCATCTAAATTTCCTCAAAGACCCGCAAGCGGCATTGCAACGTGCGCGTGAAAGTCACGTGAATGAATGTTTGTGCATTGGTGTTGAACAATCTTCGATTCAAGCCGTCCTTGCGCATGCTGAAGC
>QIGT01000058.1 GCA_003230835.1 Gammaproteobacteria bacterium | reverse complement strand
CAAAGCATCCAGTATGCCCGGAATATCTTTTGTCGATACCGGGCCAAAGGCTAGCCGCCGATTGTCCTGCTCCACTTCTAACAATGGCTCCAGCCAAAAAATGCCTCTGGAACCATTGCGAATCAGTTCAATATCCAACCCACGGGCAGCAGCTTGTTGTGGCAGCAGTTCCGCTATCGCGTCGGCACCTAATGCACAGGCGGTGGTATCCTGAGGTACAAACAGGCGCAGGCTCATTGTTTAACTCCTGTTCCGTCCAACTGCGCAATCAACTGATCGAAGCGTGCACTATCGACCCGGGCATAAACCTGATCGCCGATGCGCATCGAAGGAGAACAGGCACAGTTACCCAGGCAATAAACCGGCTCCAAAGTAATTTTGCCATCGGCGGTGGTTTGACCAAACTCAATGCCCAGAGACTCTTTGGCATGGGCTTCCAGCTTTCGCGAACCCATCGACTGACAGGCTTCGGCCCGGCAAATCTGTACGATATGACGACCCGCCTGCTCAGTGCGAAAATCGTGATAGAAGCTGATGACACCATGCACTTCTGCCCTGGATAAATTGAGGCCTCCAGCAATTTGCTCCACAGATGCCGCCGGAATATAACCATATGCAGACTGAATGGCATGCAGTACCGGCAATAAAGCGCCAGGCACACCACTAAACTGCTGAATTATGTTTGTTACGTCGACATCATCACTCAAACTGGGGCAACCTCCAAAAGTTCGCTCATTACTGCACCCCTCGCCAAACGTATCTCCCGGATTGGCAAAGCAATTTGATCCCGCACTTTCTCTCAGTTCTTCGAAGCGATGAAGCGCTAGCGCTGCAGCACCATATCGTCTCTAGCTGGGCAGAAATTCGATGCCGCCACTCTCAATCGAGTACTCGGCACCAACGATTCGCAGCTCTTTTCTGGCGATAAGATCTTCAATGATGGCGGAGTTGTGTCCCAGGCCGACCACCGATGCCTGTACGTTGGCACGTATGGCTTCTCCGAGCAGATTGCTGTTGCTTATTGTTTCATCGTCGAGCAATGGCTCCACCGCCGGACGTATGCGATCCACGATAGCACGCAGATTGGGCGAGCGGTTGGGCACTTTTTGCGACAGCTCGTCGAGCGTTGCAATCACGGCTCCGCAGTTACTGTGGCCAAGCACCACCACAAGCCGCGTACCAAATTGTGTTGCCGCAAATTCGATGCTGCCGATCTGGGAGGGCGCGATAATATTTCCCGCGACCCGAATCACAAACAGATCGCCTATACCCTGATCAAAAATCAATTCTGTCGGAACACGCGAATCGGAACAAGCGAGAACAATAGCAAACGGTTCCTGGCCTGTTGCCTGGCCGGGCTGGTGTTCGCGCCGAACGACGGTGTCGCGACTTATTTCGTTGGCAACAAAGCGGCGGTTTCCTTCGCGCAGGCGCTGTAGTGCCTCATCAGCAGATATCATCTGTGAACAATAACCCGAACGAGGATCAACGGGCAATCCATCGGTGCGATATAATTGCCTGGCCCGCCGCCAGATCTACCTGGACCCTGGGTAACTCGACATAGCCGATCATCAATATTGCCATTGCGGATTTTTTATTCGCAAAAGTGCGTTTCTTGTTGAGTATTAAGCTTCATGTGAGCTATAAATAATATTATATAGCTCACAATATCCTTTAAAATGAGCTATAAAGATGCTATCTATAGCTCATGATAGAGAAAAAATGGAACTGGCAAAGCACAAAATGGCCTAACTTTACTTATGAAGCTGAGGCTTTAGAACGGCTAGAGCGGGAGTTCTCCCATCAAACTGGCTTGTTGCAAGGTACAGTTAAGCATATCTCGCAGGAGGATAAATCAATTCTCATGGTGGAGTTGATGAGCAGCGAAGCTTTGAAAACTTCCGCGATTGAAGGGCATAACCTCGATAGGGAAAGTTTACAGTCTTCAATTCGTAAAAACTTGGGGCTGGGGGGCAAGCAATTGCAATCAACGCCGGAAGAATCTGGTATTTCAGAAATGATGGTTAGTCTATACCAACGTTTTGAAGAGCCTCTTAATGATCGGCAAATATTCGACTGGCATGAAATGATATGCCGTGGACGGCGTGACCTTGAGGATATAGGGTGCTACAGGACGCATGAAGACCCAATGCGAATTGTTTCAAATCGACTTGATAAAGAAGAGGTGTTTTTTGAAGCGCCGCCATCAAAAGGTTTGTCTGCTGAAATGAAACAATTTATAAATTGGTTTAACAACACGGCTCCAGATCAGAAAAATGCCTTATTGCCGTTAGCCCGTGCCGGCATGGCTCATTTTTACTTTCTTTGTATCCACCCCTTTGAAGATGGAAATGGACGGATAGCCAGAGCTATATCAGAAAAAGCACTCTCGCAAGATGCAGGGCAGACATCCTTGATATCTATTTCACAAACAATTGAGGCCAAGAAAAAGGACTATTATTCTTCCCTACAAGCACATAACCATACTTGTGAAATAAGTGCTTGGCTTAACTATTTTGGAGAGACAGTTATCCATGCCCAAAAGCAAACCATGGATTTAGTTGAATTTCTTATCCAGAAATCAAAATTCTACGATCAATTTGATGAGGTCATGAATGAACGTCAGAAAAAAATTGTAGGCCGTTTATTTGGGGCTGGCCGCAAAGGGTTTGAAGGTGGTTTGAGTGCGAAAAATTATGTCAGCATCACAAAAACCTCTCAATCTACAGCAACGAGAGATTTGCAGGATATGGTAGCTAAAGGAATTTTGTTGAGTGCTGGTGAGTTAAAAGGGACACGTTATCATTTAAATATGGCGGCCAATACCTAAGACTAAAACTAAGGAACGCTATGTTAGAACAGGTAGATTCGCAGACTTTAGGTTTTTCACCTCAACGGCTGGAACGTGTCTCCGCTTGGTTGCAAGATCAGATAGATGGCGATCGACTCGCAGGTGCCAGCGTGCTGATTGGCCGGCGCGGTAAGATAGCCTTGCTCAATGCCATAGGCGAAGCAGATCGAGATACAGCACTCGCCTTTACTGGCGACACTATCGTGCGAATATATTCAATGACCAAGCCAGTGACTACGGTTGCTGCCATGATGTTGTATGAGCGCGGGGCGTTTCATCTCGATGATCGCGTAGCCCAGTATCTACCCGAGTTTGCCAATACTATGGTTTGGACAGGTGGTGCCATCGATAGCGTAGAACCTCAGCAAACCCAGATGAGTATTCGACACCTGATGACACATACGTCTGGTTTAACCTACGGCTTTATGCACACCAATGTGGTCGATGAGGCTTATCGAGAGGCTGATATTGAGTTACCTGGAAGCTCCAGTACGCTTGAAGAGTTAGTCAGCAGGGTGGCTAAGATGCCGCTTATTTGTCAGCCGGGGTCACAGTGGAATTATAGCGTGTCCATAGATGTGTTAGGGCGTTTGGTAGAAGTGTGGTCTGGTCAAACGCTTGAGGAGTTTTTTCTAAGCGAAATTTTTCAACCACTGGAAATGCATAACACCGGTTTCCATGTTGGCGCCGACAAGCAGCAATACTTTGCCTCACTTTATGCGCCGCTGACTGGTGGTGATTTGAGCAGTATGGGAAAAGCACGCGTAGCGGATGATTCTGTTTTACGTGGCGGCTTGAAGCTTGAGGAGGCGGCGAAGGATAGTCGTTTCCTGCCACCGGCTGAACTTTTTTCAGGCGGTGGCGGCCTAACATCAACCATTGGTGATTATGCTCGGTTCTGTCAGATGTTGCTGAATAAGGGTGAGTTAGAAGGTATACGGCTTCTGGGTCGTAAAACCGTAGAGTACATGGTTAAAAATCACTTACCCGAAAATCGTGACATGGCTGCCATGGGGCAGCCTGTTTGGAGCGAAACCAGCTACGACGGCATTGGTTTTGGATTGGGTTTCGCGGTGATTATCGATCCAGTCAAAGCACATATCGTAACTTCTGTGGGGGAGTACCATTGGGGTGGTGCGGCGAGTACCTTTTTCTGGATCGACCCAGAGGAAGAGTTGTTCGTTGTGTTTTTCGCGCAACTGATTCCTTCGTCAACTTATCCGATACGCCGTGAATTGCGTACACGAGTTTATCAAGCGTTGGTGGATTGAGTTTTCGTCGTAGGGGTTGGTGGACAGCGAATCTGAACCTTGAAGCGGCAGATAAAGAACAAACCCCATGAAATGCTGGAGTTTGTCAGCGATCTGATGGGCTGCTTTAGCAGCCCTATATGTCTAGGAGTTTGCTTGGATATATTTTCGTGTGAAAATTTGTATGTTTAAGTTTAACTATATCCACATGTGTACATTTAAACTGTGCAAAAGCGAGCCTTACCCGAAGGCTTGCTTGTCGATGCATTATGGCTCGAACGACAGGGCTGTTATTGTTCTCAACGTAGCCAGTATGTTTCTGCGGGTTGGCTAGAGTAGCCAGCGCGGGGTGTGTTCTGTCGCCCTCGCGGTGTGGTGAGTTGGCAGCAAGTAGTCATATCTTTGCAAACCTTACTCGAATTTCCTGTGTCTGTCGGTGGTCGCAGCGCGTTAGTGTTGCAGGGGTATGCTCACTAATTTCCACAAACCCAAAAACGCATTCACCTTTATGGCGACAAAAAATTACCAGCTTGGGTATTTAAACTGGGTATTGCGCAGGCGTTTATTTTTCATAACCGCTTACGTTATTTACCCGAAGTCGAATTATCCCCTCAAGTACTATCACTGACAGAGCGCATATCCGATAGCGAGGTGTTAGATGGCGCGCTGCGGATAGATCGTTGGGGGCAATGGAAATGGCCACTTGTTATGTCCCTGCCGGAGCGAGCTTACCTTGAATTGCTTGACGAATTGCCTCAAAAGGAGACCTTTCATATGGCCGATGTTATTATGGAAGTGATGGTTAATGTAAGTCCACGCCGTATGCAACTGCTTCTGGAAACTTGCAAGAGCATCAAAGTTAAACGCCTATTCTTTTTCTTTGCCGAACGTCACCAGCATCGCTGGTTGACTCATATTAATCACGAAAAAATTGATCTCGGTAAAGGAAGACGCATGTTAGTTAAAGACGGAAAGCTAAATGCTAAGTTCCAGATAACCGTGCCAGCGGAATTTAATGGCGTTCAGTGATGTTTATCATCGTCATTCGTAAGCCTAGGCACTGTTTCTAGCTCGATCCACTTCACCTATGTGTGCGGCATTCATTGTATGGGCGTTTGAAGACGACAGGAGTAGCCTTATTTTTCGGGTTTTAGATTGAGAAAGAAGATGTTGCAGCGATCAGCAATAAAGGTTTTTTGTTGGCAAAATGCTGCTTTTCATGCGATGGTAAAAATATGTCTATACACACCCAAATAAAGCCTGACCTTGATCGTAAAGCTGCCGAGCTGGCCGCAAAAAGCGGCGTGAACGCGCAACAGATCATTGACGGCATCCTGCGCAATGGCCTTGAAGATTGGGAGCGTGAGTACGCTCTCATTCAAAAAAGCATTGATGAGGCCAAACGCGGCGAATTCGCCAGTGATGACGACATTGAGCGTGTGCGAAATAAGTACCGTCCAGGAGCTTAATGCGGATTCGGTGGACTCAGCGAGGCGCTAATGCAGCTTGAGAACATCGAAGATTATATTGCCGAAGATGACCCGATCGCGGCGTATGAAGTTGTCACCAAAATATTTGATCGCGTAGAAATCGACCTCCCAACCAACCCATCTTTGGGGCGGGCAGGGAAGCATGTTCCCGACACCCGAGAGTTAGTCATACCGGATACGCCTTATATCGTCGTGTACCGAATTCAAGATGATGTTATAGAGATTCACCGTGTGCGCCACGGTGCGCAGCTCTGGCCGCCGGTAGACGATTGAACCCCTGCTTTTTTTGTTGCGCAAATGATTTTCCACCCTTCAAAAAAACTGGTATACGGCATCCACAGAGCAACCGTGGACAACCAGGGCCATGTCAGCATCAAAGGCCAACGCATGAGCTGTGGTGATATTGACCTCGGCAGCCTCGGCAGCGATTGCTTTGTTGTTGGCCAAGGAGATCACTATGAAATATACCGCACTGAGGAATGGGAACGCGTGACGGCTTCTGAGATTGGAGGCGAATCCGACCAGTAGACAGTTTGCTAGTAAAGTGTCTACTCTCAGCCCGATTTTCCTGTTTCTTCAATAGCTCATCTCCGGGCTGATTTTTTCATTCTTGCTTCGATACAGGACGCTGATTTGCCCGTAAGAGATAGCCCGCACCAAGAATTGATCTATCCGACTGGTGAACTTGGTTTTTTACCTTGACAGGGCAAGAGGTATGTATATACATTATATATATACATAAAAGTTGTTAGAAGGCTCGTGCTCGTTGGAATTTGAATGGGATGAAGAAAAAAACAAACAAAATGCAGTCAAACATGGCATTTCGTTTGAACAAGCAATTCAGATATTCAATGGTATAACGCTTACGAGCTTAGATGACAGAGTTGAATACGGTGAAGTGCGTGAGCAAACAATCGGGTCACTTCAGGGACAGGTGACGGTTTTAGTCGTACATATGGATAGAAATGACATCACACGAATTATTTCAGCACGTTTAGCAAGCCGCGTAGAAAGGAGAATTTACAATGAGTACTGTAAAAAAATCACTCAATGATGTTGTGCCAGTTTCTGATAAGGACCTTGCCCAGCTAAAGGCAAAACAGGGTCGAGGCGATATTGATTTTAGCGATGTGCCCGAACTTGATGCAGCATTTTGGGATAACGCTACAGTTAAGCTGCCGGATACTAAACAAGGCGTATACATTCGTCTGGACGCAGATGTGCTGAGCTGGCTTAAAGGGTATGGCAAAGGCTATCAAACCCGTATCAATGCGATCTTACGTTCATACTATGAAACATACCGAGATGAACCTAGACCTAAGAATTAGTGACGAAAGCCCGCTGATTCTCGGGAAGATGATGCTGCTTAGTATTCACTTTGTTAGTAAAGTGTCTAGTGAATTCGTTTCTAGCGGACGCGCGGATTTAATGATCGGAGGCCGGCTACGTCCTCATAGCCGACGGATGTTAGCGTTACCCTAGCCGGAGATGTCGTTGTGAACGCGGAAGTAATTCGAGTTGGAAGGAATGGTGACCTTGAAATCGTTCGAGAAATAGAACGTAGCGCAGGGCTAATTTTCGCCGAGTATGAAATGTCAGCGATAGCGGAAGATGAACCACCCTCAATCGAGTCACTTTCTAGCTACTGTAGAGACGGAAGGCTCTGGGTGGTTGCAAACGAATCGGATCATCCGATCGCCTATTTAATTGTTGATCTTGTCGATGGGTGTGCGTACATAGAACAGATCTCAGTTCACGCAGATTATGCTGGCAAAGGACTAGGCAGCTCACTTATTGACATGTTAGTGCTATGGGCGAAGGACCGAAAGCTTCCAGCTATCACTCTCACGACTTTCAGCGAAGTCCCATGGAATGCACCGTACTATGAACGACTAGGATTCGAGACCCTTACAGAAGTGGATCAATCACCAGGTCTGCGACTCATCCGACAAGGAGAAAAGGAGCATGGCTTGGATAGGTGGCCGCGCGTCTGCATGAGAATGAACCTTCCTGAGTAGGAGATTTAGATACCGACATCCGCTACTGGCCCGGGACTTGCCCCATCTCATTTCCCCGTGCGAATGTAGACAGATGTCTAATGAACTGTGTACTTTTCTGTTTCGTTCAGATGACAACAGAGAGTTTAGGGCCGGTAAGTGCTTTCCAGTAGCGAAAGCAGGCAATTGATGCTGTCTTCGTCGCCCACATATAGATGCCCATTTTTGGAATATGACTCAATGTTAAAAAACTGTTCATCTGAACAATTTGCACGGATGGATGGACACTGATCTTCCGGGTTGTTGGGGTTGAGTGGTGCGATATCCAATAAGCGGCTATCGGGCAACTCAATGATCTTGTTCGTGTTGAGCCGTTCCGCTTAAAGATGCAAATCCATGAGATAGCCTCTAACAGTGTTGCGACGCTTTGTTTCTCTATCTAAGTAGGTTAGCCATTGCTGCGCGACGACATAACTTTCAGAGTCGCTTTCCGGCACTTGGGCAAATAAGGTCTGTGACTGTTGCAGG
>QIGT01000130.1 GCA_003230835.1 Gammaproteobacteria bacterium | reverse complement strand
TTCGACTGGGATTTCGCGACACGCTACGAATTTTATGGCCTTACGTAAAACGTAACTTTATGAACCAAATCCAAGGGATTTGGTTCATTGTCGCCTACCTCGTGATATTCCAGCTTTTTGTTCTACAACTGCCCATCGTCTACGCCAGCATGATTGCGGTTGGCATTCTTATCGTTGCCATTGGACTGATGTTCTTTATGGAAGGCTTACGCCTCGGCTTGATGCCGCTGGGTGAAGAAATTGGCAGTGTGCTGCCGAAGAAAAGCCGCATGCCGGTTATTTTGTTGTTCGCGTTTCTGCTAGGCGCCGGTGCAACCTTTGCTGAACCGGCGATCGCTGTATTAAAAGCCGCAGGCAGTGGCGTCCATCCCGAAGTTGCGCCCTTGTTGTACAGCCTTCTGAACGATTTCTCTGGCGAGCTGGTCAGTTCTGTCGCCGTGGGTGTCGGTTGCGCAGTTATGCTTGGCGTGCTTAGATTTTTCTACGCGTGGCCGCTCAAATACTTGGCTATTCCTGCGGTAATCGTGCTGCTTTCTTTGTCATTCTATTTTAGCCAAATACCTGTATTGTCCGCTGTCCTCGGCCTTGCTTGGGATTGTGGCGCCGTAACAACGGGACCGGTAACCGTACCCTTAGTACTGGCCTTAGGTATGGGGGTTTGTCGAGTGGTCAGTAGCGGTTCTAGTGGTAGCAGCCACTCAGGCTTTGGCATTGTCACCTTAGCTTCTTTGTTTCCCATTCTTGCTGTTTTGCTGTTGGCGCTATTTCACTACGTCAGCGCAGACTACTGGGGTGCTGAAAATTATGCGAAAGACATCAACCCCGTGCAACAACATGCGGCCGCGCTACCGGTCGAACAAGAACTAGAGAAATCTTTGGAGCCAGTATCCGAACGCGAATTCGACGAATATTTACAAAGTGGCAAATTACCCCGAGGCTATGAGCTGGAATTTCATGGTGGCGTTGCTGAACTACAAAATGGCAAGATCACTGTCACTAATCCTGACATCACTATTAAGAAACTCTACCAACGAGATTTCAGCTTTATCAGTGATCAGACCTGGGATGAAACCCACTCCTTCAAAGATCAATTTATAAAAGCGAGCATGGAAGCCCTACGCGCCATCATTCCTCTTTGTCTATTCCTGTATATCGTACTGCGCATGGTATTGCGTCAAAAGCTCGCACATCAAAACGATGTCGGAATCGGGGTGACTTTTGCCTTGGTGGGCATGGCCATATTTGGTTTAGGCATTGCCTTGGGCCTGACACCACTGGGCGGGCAACTGGGCAGTAACGTGCCGATTAGCTTTGCTGAAATTCTTCCTTGGGGGCTAGATCATGTAGAAGGGCCTCTGTTGGATGGTCATCTAGGTAAGTTCTTGGCAATAGGGTTCGCATTTTTCTTAGGCTACGGGGCAACCCTAGCTGAGCCCGCATTGCACGCCCTCGGCGACACTGTCGAACGCATCACTGTGGGCGCGTTTCGCAAGAAGTTGCTGATGCAAAGTGTCGCCATTGGTGTTGGCTTTGGCATCGCCGCCGGTATTTTTAAGATGGCATACAACCTACCGTTGATTTGGATGCTCATCCCTTCCTATTCTTTAGTGTTGGTGCTGACTTGGTTCGCACCTCACAGCTTCGTCAACTTCAGCTGGGACAGCGCTGGTGTCACCACCGGTCCCATCACGGTTCCCTTAGTATTGGCCATGGGTTTAGGCGTAGGTGCCAACGTGCCCGGTGTATCTGACGGTTTCGGCATTCTTGCCCTGGCGTCGGTAGGCCCCATATTGACCGTGTTGACCGTAGGGTTGTACACGCAGTATGTGCTATCTAAAGAAGCGGCTCTAGAAGCGCAGAGTGAGCTAGAAGAAAACGTGTTGAACTCAGCCCAAAATCTTGCCCAGAATAACGGATAGGTAGTCGACTCATGTTTAAAACCAGCCAATCTTATTCCGTCGTTACCGCGATTCTGCCTCAAGCCAGAACTAGCGCGGTGGTTAAAGCCACACTCAGCGACCCCGGAACGTCCGGGTTCTTGTGGAAAGCTCGCGGCACACTTCTCCATGACACTTGGTGGAAACGATTTATTCCACCCATAAGTCCAGCAAAAAATATGTTGAGCATGTTGGTGCCTGACGACGAAGTGCCTGGCATCGTCAACACTATCGTTGAACAGGGGCGACTTCATCAGCAGGCTACTGGCGCAGTATTCAGCACCCCTTGCGATCACATTTACTTCGGTTCTGAGTTTCATGTATGGCCAAGTAAAGAAGCCATGACTGCACCCACCGGCAATCACAACCTAACGGAAAACCTAAGCGCCATATATTGTATAGTCGGCCATAAACTCAGTGATCGGGTGGCCAAAGCTGCGATCAACGCAGGTGCGCACGGCCCGATTGTTTATTACAGCGAGGGTCGCGGTTTACGCGATCGTCTCGGTTGGCTGCGCATTACCAAGGAACATGAAAAAGAAGTTCTTATGGTGTTGGCCGAAGAAGCCGACGCAGACGAAATATTTGACGCAATGGCTGCTGTAGGTCAACTACATCTACCCGGACGTGGGTTTATGTATCGATTGCGCATTGCTCAAGGCATGTTTCACCTGGCCAGCCGCGTGTCTCACCACCACTATGACGCCAATATGCAACAGGTGATCAATGCCATAGACCATCTCAGCGGACACACCAATTGGCGAGATCAATCTGTGGTTGAACTCAGTGGCGGCGGACGTGGCGTCGGCATTACCACGCAATACGAAGCGCCCACGCTAGAGAATCAGGTGTCTCTGTCTGCCTTGGTTTGTCGTGACAAACACGAACAACTGATGGACATTATGTTGGACGCCGGCGCACCGGGTGTGAACGTTAATTTCACCCGCTTTACCGCACCCGACCAAGACTGTTTGATCTCTGGCGCAAGAATCAATGAAGAATACGGCATGTTGCGTTGTATAACCAACGAAGCCACGGCACAAAGAATCTGCGCCGTCATCAACTCAGAAGCAGAAGATGAAGGCTTGCGAGACTTTTGCATGTTTGTTAATCCAGTACCGAAGGTCGCGACCTATATTCCAGGCGCGCAAGACTTTCGACTACCCAGCGACACAGCCATGGCTTCCTAATCAGACCACCCCTAAACTTACTTCTCAGCGCTATTCCCGCTACCATGCTGCGATCAAAGTTTGGGGAAACGTATGCAGCTAGTCGCGCAACCTTTGCGGTGGGCAATTGCCCTCACATTGCTGGTGGCAATAGGCCAGGGGAGCCTGGCAGAAGCCACAAACTCTACGGATGATCATTTCGAAGCCTACTTAGATGGGCTGGTGTCTGCTCAATTCAGCGACTACAAACTGGCTGGCATGACCTTTGCCTTGGTCCGAGATGGTGAAATTACGCTCACTAAGGGCTACGGCCATGCAGATCTTGCCACCCATGAGCCAGTTGATCCTGCCCGGCACCTATTTCGGCCGGGTTCGGTTTCCAAGCTTTTCACCTGGACAGCTGTCATGCAGTTGGTGGAGCAAGGCAAAATCAGTCTGCATGAAGACGTATCGAAATACGTGCAGCAATTCGATATTCCCAATGAGTTTAATACCCCGCTCACTTTGACCCACATCATGACCCACGCGCCAGGACTAGAAGATGGCGCTGCTGGCTTTCTGTTTGTTGACGAGCCCAGCAAGATCACTTCCCTTGCCGAAGCCTTGGCGACCCATATCCCCACCCAAGTTCGTGCACCAGGCACTTACTCTTCTTACTCAAACTGGGCCACCGCGTTGGCGGGTCTGGTGGTGGCAAACGTTTCAGGAATGTCTTTCGAAGACTATGTGCAGGAAAATATATTCACACCCCTGAATATGCAGCATTCGACTTTCGATGAGCCACTACCTGCACATTTGCTAGCCGACATGTCTATCGGTTATACCGAAAAACAGGGTGCGCTAGAACCCTTTGGCTTTGAGTACATCAAAAATTTTGGTCCCGCCGGGGCGTTGTCTACCAGCGCCGATGATATGGCAGTGTTCATGTTGGCCCATCTTAACCACGGCAGCTACGCCGGCGCTCAAATACTACAGCCCGAAACAACCCGCCTCATGCACAGCAACTTGTTTTCCCATCACGAAAAAGTTTCCGCGATGGCTCATGGCTTTTACGAAATCCGTCGCAATGGCCATCGATTCATCGGTCATGGGGGTGACACCGTCGTATTTCACTCACAACTGCTGATTGACCCAGACAATGATTTTGGTTTTTACCTTTCGTTTAACGCCGCGGACGGCGGCCAAGCACGCAGCGCTATCGTCAACGGAATCATCGACTACTTCTACCCACTTGAAGTGGTCCAACACCCCACCACACCACCACTTACTTTATCTGGCAGCGCTGAACGCATCGCTAAAATTGTCGGCGCCTATCGACTCAATCGTCGATCATATACTCGCCTTGAAGCCATGACCGGCTTGGCGGGGGACTTGGTTATCGTCCCTGCAGGGGAGGGCGCCATAGAAATTCCTGTTCCCAACATAGGCGGCAAGTTTGTTGAGGTCGAGGCTTTCGTGTTCGACCAAGTTGACCGACAGGGAAGGTTGGTATTCGAAGTCAACGATGCGGGTGAGGTTGAACATGGTTTCATCGGGTCATTACCCATCATGGTCATAGACAAACTATCTTTCTCGGAGCGCGCGTCCAGCCATCAAGCGGTAATCCTCCTGACTTTGTTGGCCTCTTTGTTTGTGATCATCAACACAATTCGCAATTGGCAGCAAAACTTAAGTGGCGCCGCTCAAAACGCACGCCGTAGTATCACTCTAGCCGCAACTTTCAATTTATTGTTCGTGATGGCTTTGACCGCGGCCTTGCTCGGTGCCGACATAGACCGCTTGATATTCGATTTCCCCCCTTCCGGCACTGCCTTTGCGCTCCTGCTGGCCGTATTAGGTAGCGTGTGTACTTTTGTTGCGTTATTTTTCTTGGTGCCAGTGTGGCGCGCAGAAGATTGTGGCATCTGGGCGCGCATTCGTTACACCTATGTCACGACTGTATTTGTACTGTTTGTACTTATACTGCATTTCTGGAACATACTTGGATGGCGCTACTGATGCGGATTGCAACTTGGAATATCAACGGACTTCGGGCTCGCCTAGATTATATGGCCCTATGGCTTGAAGCACGCCAACCGGACGTGGTTGGACTACAAGAATTGAAAACGCCTACGGATCAATTTCCCCACGACTTTTTCGCCGAGTTGGGTTACCAAGCCCTAGTGCACGGGCAAAAAAGTTGGAACGGTGTCGCCATCCTGAGCAAACTTCCCATTGAACTCAAGCAAACTGGACTGCCTGGCGAAGACGACTGGGGATCTCGGCTGATCACCGCCGATATCGATGGCAAACTAGAATTCACCACCGTGTATTGCCCTAATGGTAAAACTGTAGCGCACGACGACTTTGGCAATAAACTACGCTGGTATGAAAGTTTGCTTTCGCACTGGTCGCAAAGCGATCTGGACACACGGGTTTTATGCGGTGATTTCAACATTGTGCCCCAAGCACTAGACAGTTGGCGTGGTGATGAAGCTGATGGCGGCATATTCCATACCGATGAGGAGCGTAAAAGATTACAAGCGGTTATGGACAGCGGGCTCATAGACCTCTACCGACACCATAGCCCGAATGAACAAGCATTTTCTTGGTGGGACTATCGTGGCGGCGCCTTTCATCGCAAGCAAGGGCTGCGCATAGACTTCGTGCTCGGCACGCAACCTGTGGTAGATATCACCGAAACGGTCACCATTGATCGGGACTTCAGAAAGAAGCACGACGGCCTCACTGCCTCTGATCATGCGCCGGTATTTGCCGACTTGGCCATCTAAAGATGGCCTCTCTTTGCCCGACAAAATTCACGTGAGCTTTGCCACGTTCAATGGTAAGGTACGCGCTCCTGAATTTTACTTCATAAAAATACCCTTATTTATCAAAAGGTTACGTATTTTTTGAGCCTCGATCTAGACGATTTTGAGAAACAACATGACTGACTTAACGCGCTATCGGAATATCGGAATATTTGCCCACGTAGATGCAGGCAAAACCACCAC
>QIGT01000340.1 GCA_003230835.1 Gammaproteobacteria bacterium | reverse complement strand
AGTTGATTGACCTGCGGCTTGGTCTAGAAGGTGACCAGTGGCGAGCTTCCCTGTATTCTCAGAACCTCACGGACGAGATCTATCGATTGCAGACCATTTCGAGCAACCAATTCTTCAATTCGTTGCGTGTCATCGGTGTAGATTTTACTTGGAACTGGAGTGACTAATAGATTGAACGATTTGTTCAAAGCCTCGACACAAGGTTCGACAAACCCTGCGGAGCGCATTGCAAAAGAGCTAACGCTTATGATCCGGTTGCAGGAGCTTAACCCCGGCGAGCGCCTTCGCGAGCAGGCTCTGGCTGATCACTTTGGTGTAAGTCGCGGGCCAGTACGCGAAGCCCTCAACCGGCTTGCCACCTCGGGGCTAGTGCACCTCATCCCCGGGAGAGGTGCAGAACTTCCCCGCCTAGAAGACTCTGAGGTTCTCATCAACTCCCAAGTTACCGGCATGCTCATGGGGCTTGCCGCGCGTAGAGCAGCGGATACCAGCACAGATACGCAAAAGCAGGCTTTCGCCGAAGCCCTTGAAGCGCTGCAGGAAGCTGTGGAGAGTGGCGTTTCGGGGCGTGGCTTCCTGCATTTTTCCGAGCAGTGTTTGATGACCATGACCGCTGCAGCCAACAGCAAATCATTAGTCCGCCTCATCGATCAAGTGGTATGCATGGGACCTGCAATCACTTGGGCAGCCTTGGCGGTGAGCACATTGCCATTGCGACGCCAACGGTTAAAACAGTGGGCGCGAGTGCTCGAAGCTGTTCAAGACAATGATGGCAAGCGCGCCGAACGCGAAGCCCTTGCAATTCAAAAACGTGATCTCAAAGCAGCGCTGAAGATTACAATCAGTTAACCCCATGACACAAATACCTAAACATAAGCAGATAAACTTGTTGCTCGCAATCTGGCTAGTGCTGGTAAGTAGCACCACACTGGCTGCTACTGAGTACTACAACCCACTTAACCCGCTATCGTCTCATCAGGAGCCGCCCCATCAGGAACCACTCGACCTAGTGGTCGCCAGCCCAACGGGGACGCGCGAGATTCCGCTATGGATCTACCTACCAACAACACCACATACCGCCGCAGTGGTACTGTATAGCCATGGTTTAGGCGGTTCACGCAAAGGCAGCTCTTATCTCGGCAAACATTGGTCGCAACGGGGTTACGTTGCAGTATTTGTCCAGCATCCAGGCAGTGATGTTTCTATCTGGAAAGGAACATCCGCCCAAGCGCGGCTGGCCGCGTTCACCAAAGCTGCCACCGCAGAAAATTTTATGCATCGTGTGCGTGATATACACGCAGTGCTAGATCAGCTAGAACGCTGGAACGTCGAAGAGGCTCATGCACTGGTAGGAAGGTTGGACCTCACGCGTATTGGCATGTCAGGCCACTCATTCGGGGCAATCACCACTCAAGCCGTTAGTGGCCAAGCAACCAACTCGGGAGTGGCTGCATTTACCGATGACAGAATTAAAGCTGCAATTGTCTTTAGTCCCAGCGCACCTCGCCAGGGAGACGCTACAACTGCATTTGCCAATGTCCAGCTACCGTGGATGTTGATGACGGGTACCAAAGATTTTGTCCCGGCAGCGCCCAGAAACATAAAAACACGCCTTGCAGTGTTCCCAGCTTTGCCACCAGGGGGCAAATACGAACTTGTCCTGCATAAAGCTGCACACTCGGCATTTACTGATCGCGTTCTACCCAGGCGTTTAGCTAAAAGAAACCCTAACCACCATCGAGTCATACTTGGGCTCAGTTCAGCATTCTGGGATACCTGGTTGCAAAAAGATCCTGCGGCAAGACAGTGGCTGCACGGTGAGGGTCCGGCTACGTTGCTACAGGCGAAGGATCGCTGGCAGTTAAAATAATGGCTACGCATGACCATTACCCTGCCTCATTTATGTTGGGTATATTGTGGGTGATTACAGCCAGGAACCCGTAGTGCTCTCTTACTAAACACCAAGGTTCACTAACAACCGCGTGGGGCCGCGAAAGGCAATGGTGCGAATAATATCGATATCCTGGTCCTCGACCAAACGCATCTCTGGAAAGCGATTGGTCATCTCTTCAAGCAGTACTTCCATCTCCAAGCGTGCTAACGGCGCGCCCACACAGAAGTGTTTGCCATAGCCAAACGAAATATTTTGATTGGCGTCTTTACGCATAACATCGAACACGTGCGCATCATCGAATCGATCCTCATCCCGATTTGCGGAGCCAAGTGCAAGCAACAAGTTTGCACCCGCTGGTATTTGAGTACCCGCTATTTCCACCGACTTCATGGTCTTACGGCGCCAACACACCACGGAGCTCTTGAAACGAAGCGCTTCGTGCACAGCATTGGGAATGAGTCCAGGATCAGCACAAATCATTTGCCAATTTTCTCGATGCGTCAACAGCGTGTGGAAGGCATTGGCTGAGGCATTCGTAGTTGTTTCGTGACCAGCCAGCAACAAACCAAAAACCACGCTTACAATTTCATTGAGCGTGAGAATAGAATCGTCATCATCACGCAATTTCAACAGTTGGCTCGGATAATCATCCCCCGGACTAGTGCTTCGCTGCTCCACTAACGCTTCGGTATAGTGCCAATAGGCCACCATATCTTTTGCGCATTTTAACTGCTCAGCGGGCGTTAGTTGTCCAAAGGTGAGGAACAATCGATTGTCAGCCCATTGTTTAATCTTCCTCACGTCACTGTCTGGAATACCGAGAATAAGAAACAGTATGTGGGCGGGAAATTCATAAAATATTTCGGCAACCAGATCTACTTCGGACTTGGATGCAAACCCGCCCTCTTTCAGGGTGGCTAACACCTCGTCAGTAAAAGGCGTTGCTGGTGATAACGTGATCTGCGCGGAGTAGGTTTCTGGGTCTTCCGAACGAGCTTGGGCAAAAATGTCATACGTTGCCGCTGCGGAAAAGGGATCGTACAACTCACCAAGTGAGCAACGCCCTATGCCACCCTCGGACACCTGTTTTTCCATCTGCTTTCCCCCTTTGTCTGCCCACCTATTGGTCTTCCTCTTCGACCCCACGCAGCTCAATGCACAATCTGTGTGGGTACATATTTGTAATGTCCGGTTATCTTGAAATCAAAAAGTATATCCTCCAGTTTCGGCCCGGCGCCTATGTTGTGAACGATAAGAGGACGCTCACCACTGACATTCATGCGGTCAGTCACTAGCCCAATATGAGGGAGATGACCAGGCAACGTCCACGTCACAATGTGCCCTGCTTTATAGTCACTCGCATCGTTCGTGATCGGGAGCTGCGCGCCCTGTCGTGTTAAAAAAACTTGCAAGTTCGGCACACGTCGATGATCGATGTTGGTGTCTGGCTTCAACAAACCCCATAGTCTATTCGAAGGATAAACATCAAAATTTACAATAATGTCTTCGTGCACTTGTTTTTGTAAATCAATACCTAACGCACGGTAAGATCGAATTAACACATCCGTACACACACCGATATGGGCAGGAACATCTCCTCCCGGATAATCAATTGAATAATAAGCGCCATCGTATTTAATCTCGTAACCCGTTCTATCTAAGGCTGCACGGACCAAGTCATCCTCAAACGAGGCGCTCGCAGCGGCTGCATAACAAGCGCATAACCCAACAACACTCAAGGCACGCACGCGCGCAAAAAATAACAGGTGGACAGTTTTGTTAAACAACACTCACCTCATCCATCAATAGCTTAGAAAACCAAACAGCCCAAACACCATCATGGCAAGTACAACGCTTGGAAACAGGCCAGCAAACCACGCCTCTGAACCCGAAACAAAGCGTGGCACAATGAAGGAAGCCACCACCAAACCCGTACAGACCCCGCACAGTCGATAGATTCGTTGTTCGATTTCTCTTTGCAACGTCACGCCTCAAATCAATCAGCCTAGGTATGTACTATATCGTTGACACTCCAACTTAGCGACACCACCTACGCAGGCTAATGTAGCTATTGACAAATCCATGTAAGGACCAGTCATCGTTGCATAACGTGGGTTTGACCGCTGGTGTTTCAAAAATTGTTATCTCAATGTCCTGCTCCTCAGCCTAGTGCGGCTCGATTGTGTGCGGCTTGGAAGTCGATGCTGGGCCCCTTGGGAATGATATGAGGTGGCCGGCTACCATAATAAATGCCTTTAATTGCGGCAAAATCCACCGTACGAGCAACCCTGGGTTGTTGGTATAAGTCTCGCGCATAGGGCCATAGATTGGTGAATTCGGTCAATCGCCTTTGGTTACATCTAAACTGTCCATAATAGGCGACATCAAAGCGCACCAGGGTTGTAAACAGTCGCCAGTCGGCTTCGGTAACGACATCACCACATATAAACCGTTGGTGATTGAGGTTTTGGTCTATTTTTTCGAGGGTTGAAAATAGCAGGTCGAACGCTTCATCATATGCTCGTTGTGACTGCGCAAAACCACATCGGTAGACGCCGTTGTTGATGGCAGGGTAGATTGTATTGTTGTGCGCGTCGATTTCTCCGGCCAACTCTGCCGGGTAAAAATTTGTGCTGTCTACCCCGGGCAGGCCATCAAAAACCGAGTTGAACATACGAATGATGTCTGCAGATTCGTTGTTTACAATGGTGTTTTGCTGCAAATCCCACAACACTGGTACCGTACATCTGCCGGAAAAATCAGGTTCAGCCTTTGTATAGACATCATGCATGTATAGCGCGCCAAGTATCGGTTCTGGCTGATCGCCAAAGGTCCAACCTTGTGTACCAATTGCGGCTTCGGTGAACGAAACAGATACGACTTCGGATAGCTGTTTTACCGAATGATAGAGGATGGTTCTATGAGCCCAAGGGCACCCTGCGTTAACAAATAGATGGTAACGGTTGGGTTGTGCTGGAAACGAATCATCACCAATTTGGTTTCGAAAGGATGCTTGTAGGCGATTGAACTCGCCATTTTTATTTGCTCTGCGCAAGTCTTGGTCATTCCACTTTCCGTCTATGAGCATACCCATAGGTATTGTTCTCCAGGATTGATAGGGTTCTAATACAAGTATAATGTTAACCTTATACTTGTTTCATAAATTGGCGACACTCCCGTAGCGGACGGTTTCGACGTTCATATAATAGTTCTTTGTTGATGTGTTAACGCCACTCATATGTTCTCGAAGTACTTGAAGACAGCACGCCAGTCTCGCCTGGTCGCGACCACCAATAACATCAAATTTGAGCAAGTGCCCGGCGGGTGAGTCGGAACTGCCCAGCATGACAACGCTTAAATTGCCAGGCACAGCAATCCCCAAACTGCGCAACGCCATGT
The DNA here is from genome assembly GCA_003230835.1 of Gammaproteobacteria bacterium. GTDB lineage: Bacteria > Pseudomonadota > Gammaproteobacteria > Pseudomonadales > Azotimanducaceae > UBA4421. Next base: position 820 of record QIGT01000340.1, on the reverse strand, counting down.
CGAGCTGGACACCTTCAACAACCCCCCAGGTCACCAACGCAGAAAACTCAAGACAAGATGGGGTTGTGCGAAACGCTTCCAACGCCACAACAATGTCATCACGACGATAATCCCCTGGCAACGCGTCCAACAGAATGATTGGGCAATTGTCAGCCTGGCTCCAAAGCTGGCTACATTGCCTAAACTCTCGCTTTACCGTCGCAAGGGTCTGAGCTGAATGTGCTGAGGTGAGCAAAGCAATACGCTCATGCCCTGCCGCTCGCAACAGCCTAAAGGCATCCAACATCGCGCGTCGCCAATCAGTAGAAATGGAATCTACATCAACACCCGAGACATAGGCGCCATCCACCACAATATGTTGCACACGATCATAAAGTGCAGCTAAAAAATCGATCGACAGCTTGTGGAAATGGCTTTGCAACAGGCAACTTTTGAAACGCCCTAACGAACTGAGCACCTCCAAAGCCTGATCTTCATTTGCGTACCCCACCTGCAACATCATAAAATTTTCGTCTTGCAAGTGTTGCTCAAGCGACCGAATGAGGTGCGGAGTGATGGCATTTTCTGAGGTACGTCGTAACACCAAGACATCACCTTGTGTGCTATCGCGTAGAGGCGATGTACCATCGTCTCGATTGGCTGGCGCGATAATGGTGCCTAGTCCGCGGCGCGAGACGAGTATGCCATTCTCAATATACGGCGCTATCGCAGCTTGAACGCTCTTCTGACCAGTGTAAAAGCGCTTCATCAGGGCTTTAGCAGTAGGCAGCTGATCCCCAGCAGCACCCTCCTCTATGGCAACATCTAACCAAGATTGAAT
>QIGT01000184.1 GCA_003230835.1 Gammaproteobacteria bacterium | reverse complement strand
TTGGTTGTTACGAGTGGCTAAACCTCGCGCATTCACTTCCTGCAGAGGATCTTGTTGCAAATCGATGAGTTCTACATGAGATTGGTTAAAGGTCGCATAATAATCCGTGTCTACGCACAAACGCTTACACCCCACAGGGGTATGCGGGGTTAGCTTTTTCGCCAGCTCAGGATCGTTGACTAGCCCGGCTATTTTTCCCTGGATAAAGGTTCGAGCGGTCTCATTGGCATCATCATCGAAAACCAGGTCATTAAAGGCGGCCAAGAAAGCCAATCCACCTCGGGCCCAGCGATCTTCATATTCGGCCAGGCGCTGCTCATCGGTCACCGCAAGCGCAGAGGTGTCGTTATCGCGGAAGTTCGCACCAAAACCCCGTTGCCAATTGTCCGCTCTAAATTCCGCATAGTTTTGTTTCACAGAACGTACATATTCTTCATCCAAGGGTGCGTTATGTGCGGGAATTGAATAATTTGGCGTGCGTTGAAAAATGCTAAGCGAACGAGCTTGATCGGCGATCAGTGGAATACTCTGTATAGCTGAAGATCCGGTACCAATCACACCCACTCTTTTGCCGGTGAAATCGACGCCTTCATGAGGCCATTGTCCTGTGTGATAAGTTGGACCAGAAAAATCGTCTAACCCTTTGATATTTGGCATATTTAGAACCGATAAACAACCGGTAGCCATCACTACAAATCGAGCATTGAGGGTTGTATTGTCATCCAGCTGAATTTGCCATGACTGGGTTTTATCTTGAAAGTGAGTGGCGAGCACGCGTGTGTTGAGTTGAATGTCATCGGCCAAATCAAATCGCTCAACCACGTGGTTGGCATAGCGCAGCAGTTCTGCTTGGGTGGCGTACTTTTCACGCCACTGCCACTGTTGCTGTAGTTCATCTGAAAATTGGTAGGAATATTCCATGCTCGGAATATCGCATCTCGCACCCGGATACCTGTTCCAGAACCAAGTGCCTCCAACACCATTACCCGCCTCGATCACGCGCGCGTGTAATCCCTGCTGCTGCAATTGGTAGAGCATGTATATGCCCGCAAACCCGGCGCCGACGACAATGGCATCATATGATGAATTTGTTGATGTAGAACTCACGCCAATCCTCCCAAATTAGTGAGGCTTGTAGTTTGCGCGAAATCGTTGGACGTTCCAAGTTGGACGTTCCAAGATGTCAGATCAATATCGGTGGTGAACTACGGCAAAAGTAGTGGGCTCAACTGTGGGCGGCGCCCCCACTCCTGCTCAGCGTAATGCTTAGCCAAATAGGCAACAATTTGTTGCTCCTGCTGCGCCGGTATTGCCCATAAGTTTTGCGTCTTCTGCATCCATCGAATGGTATTCAACCAAAATGAGGCATCACCCCGCTGGCTGGTCACAATCAATGCAGAGTGACATGCGGTGCAGTGTCCCTGAACCAATTCAAACCCTGCAGCCTGGATGAATTGATCACCAGACCTAGGGGTATCTGCCACAACGGATGAAACCAACGCCAGGGAAAGGATTGCCCACCAGCACCTCACGAAACCTGAACCGCAATACGATGAGCCGCGTTATTCAAATAACCCTTAGGATTCCAACCTGGTACAAGCATGGGCTGGCTGCGACCCAAGTCGTCCGTGGCCTTGGCCCACACCTCAAAAAAGCCTGCCCGAGGGAAACTCAATTGGGTTTGCCATTGTTGCCATGCCAACCTGTTTACAGGTTTCGCGAGCTCAGCCACTTGCCAGGTCATGCCGTAATCAATACTGGTATGCATGAAAATCACCTTGAGGTCACCTGCCCAGGCGTGACCTCGAAAATCGTAGCGATGACCTACTTTGAGTTGTTGGCCAGACGCAGGAAAAGTAATCAATGACTTCACCGGCATAGATTCAATAATACACATTTGATCGTCGGCCACCTCGACACCAGGCGCGACACTTTCACAAGGTACCCGATAAGACCTGCCGCCCATCTTCGCACCGTCGTGGACACGGTCTCGTACCAACAGTTGCGTTAGCCACTTGCCAGAAACAGACCCAGGCCACCCACCACATACCAGGCGCAAGGGCGCACCATGCAAAACCGGTATTGGCTCACCATTAAGTTCAAAGGCTATCAGTGATTCGTTCTCCATCGCTTTGGAAATGGGCACCCCACGAGAGATAACCACCTTGTCTGGATCACCAGATAAATGTTTATCTGCACTTAGGAAACCAAGATACTGGGCGCTATCACTCAAACCACAAAAATCGAGCACATCCCGTACTCGCACGCCGGTCCAACGAGGGCATCCTATGGCACCTGTGCTCCATTGATTGCCGCTGGCGCGCGGACGAAATTCAGCGCGTCCATTACCACCACACTCCAACTGCAAATCAAACGACACAGTCTCGAAGCGAGATTTAAGCTGCTCGATTGAAAACGTGGTTGGGCGTAAGCAGCTTTCGCCTGAAATTTTCAAAGACCAGGTGGCAGCATCAATCTGGGTCGGCGGGATACCATTATTGCGTACAAAGAGATTCGCTGTTGGTGTGGTATCGTGGTCTAACAAATGCGCGGGTGTTTCAGCGTTGAGTGGCCTGTCACTTAGTAGGCGTAATGCAACTTTGTTCGGAATTTCAAACCTCTCAACGCCCCTCAACTGCTGCGCTAAAGCAGATGAACCCCACACGCCAAATGGTAGCGTCATACCTGCCTTGGCTGTGGCCGAAAGAAACTGTCTTCTTGATGTTTTCATGGAGCGAATAGTCTCACTAATTCCCTTGTGTTTCGAGCCAAGTAATGACTTCTTGAGTGTGCTGTCCAATTGACGGTACTTCTAGATTTTCCGGTTTGGGTAGACCGGGTACGATGGGCAACTTAACGATATCCTCGCCCACCTTGACCCCCTGGGTTCGAAAGTCACTGTGCAGTTTCAGCTGGTCGATAGAGTTAACTGGCGCAAAAGCTATATCTGCCTGGTCCAATCGAGCACTAATCTCAGCATAAGCCGCACTGCTAAAGTATGTTCTCAAACGGTCATCGACAAATTCACGATTAGCTACTCGAGCTTCATTGTTGCGGCAACGCTGGTCCGAATATAGCGCAGGGTCTTGCAACCCCGTTGCACATAAGCGCGCCCATTCTCTTTCGTTCTGAATAGCCAAAATAAAATCTACCCCATCTGCCGAACCAAACACCCCATAGGGACAAATACCAGGATGGGCTAAACCGACACGCGCAGGTGCAGTACCCCCATAACGCTCAAGCAAATAGGGCACACTGAGTAAATCGGCTACGCTATCAAAGAGCGATACCTGTAGAGCCCGACCTTGGTCAGACTGTGCGCGTACTAACAGTGCTTCTAATACGGCTTCGTAAGCATACATACCCGTGGCAATATCGACAATAGAAACCCCCACCCTACCCGGCTCTTGCTTCGACCCCGTGATATCTGCCAACCCAGATTCAGCCTGCATCAGTAGATCATATGCTTTGCGTCGCGCACCCGGTCCTGAGGGGTCAAAGCCCGCAATAGACACTGAGATCAGGCCCGGGTATCGAAGGTGTAGTGCTTCTAGATCTATGCCTAATTTTTCCAAAGCACCGGGTTTAAGGTTTTGCACCAATACATCGCTGGCTGCTATCAATTTTTTCAATAGCCGCAAGTCGCTGGTTGAGGTCAGATCTAGGACAATAGATTTCTTACCGGCGTTGAGCCACACAAAGTAGCTGCTGCGTCCGTAAACATTGGTGTCGTAGCCCCGGGCAAAGTCTCCGTCTGGACGTTCTACCTTCCAAACTGTTGCACCCGCTTGCACCATACGCCGGGTGCAAAGGGGCGCGGCCACGGCTTGTTCTAAAGAGACTACATTAATACCCGTCAGAGGATTCATATCATCGCACCGATCTTGTTATGGCTTAATTTATTTCTTTCCAGAAATTGCCGTCGTGGCAATTTCGTCCCTACGGTTTCTTGCAGAAACCTTCCAAAACCCTACGGATTTTGTCTCGGGCGTCGTGCCCTCGCTAGTTCTAGTCCCAAATACTACGTATTCTGGACTAGAACTAGTTTGCCACTAGCGAAATAAAAAGAGGGCTCGTAAGCCCTCTCTAAGTTAGCTTAATCGGCAAACTTAACCAGCGGCGTTGTAGCCCATAATAGCCTTCACCTCAAGGAATTCCTGGAACCCGTGTGCACCCCATTCACGCCCATTCCCCGACTGTTTGTAGCCCCCAAAGGGTGCCTTGTTGTCCAGGGGGGCACCGTTTATATGCACATTTCCGGTGCGAATCAAGCGCGCCATTCTTTTAGCGCGCTCTGAGTCTGCAGACGAAATATAGCCGCTTAAACCATAAGGCGTATCGTTAGCAATGCGGATTGCATCGTCATCGTTCTCATAGCCAATCAACGATAAGACTGGACCAAAAATCTCTTCCTGGGCGATGGTCATGTCATTCGTAACATGAGAGAACACAGTAGGGCGAATATAGAAACCAGCATTCAGACCATCTGGTCGACCGGTGCCACCTGTCTCTAGAGTTGCACCTTCGTCAATACCTTGTTGAATCAGCTTCTGGATTTTATCAAATTGCACTTGCGAAACCACTGGACCAATAGTGGTGCCTTCAGCCGTAGGATCGCCAACTTTTACTTTTTCAGCCGCAGCCTTAGCAATGGCAGCAGCCTCCTCCATGCGAGCGTTGGGGATGAGCATTCGAGTAGGCGCATTGCAAGATTGGCCAGAGTTCATGCACAAACCAAATACATCTCTAGAAATGGATTTTGCGAAATCAGCATCGTCCAAAATAATATTCGCAGACTTGCCACCCAATTCCTGAGCAACACGTTTTACCGTCGCCGCTGCATTCTTCGCCACTTCGATGCCCGCGCGAGTCGAACCTGTGAACGACATCATGTCGACACCTTGATGCGCACTCAGTGGTGCACCCACATTAGGACCATCACCATTTATCAGATTAAATACACCGGCAGGTACACCCGCATCGTGGAGTATTTCAGCAAACAAAATGGCATTAAAAGGAGCCACCTCAGAAGGTTTCAAAACCATCGTGCAGCCTGCGGCCAAAGCCGGAGCCACTTTGCAGGCGATCTGGTTGAGGGGCCAGTTCCAAGGGGTGATCAAGCCACAAACGCCGGCAGGTTCCTTAATGATATGAGACGAGCCGATGTCTTCTTCAAACTCAAAGTTTTTCAGCACTTCTAGCATCGTCATAAAGTGACCTAGACCGGCTGGAGCTTGGGCTGCATTGGCCAAACCCAGTGGTGCACCCATCTCTTCACTGATGGCGGTTGCCACTTCGCCCATACGCTGTGTGTACTTGGCAATAATTGATTCGAGTAACGCGATGCGCTCCTCTTTAGTGGTTTGAGAGTAGCTTTCAAATGCTGAACGTGCGGCGGTTACCGCACGATCAACATCTTGTGGCCCACCCATGGCAATTTGCCCGATAGATTGTTCGGTGGCTGGATTAATCACATCTAGCCGATCGTTGGTGGAAGGATCGACCCACTCACCGTTAATGTAGAACTTAAGTTGGTTACTCACTACGGACGTCCTCTTGGTGTCTGACAAAATGAAAATGGCCTGCAAATAAAGGCCAGCGAGTTAGCTTACCTTTATGTAGAGAATTAGAAAATAGCCGAGAGGATTTAGGCATGCCGGATAGCTAAAGAGAACCTTGATTATCTGCAAGCGTTCATCTAGCGCTGAGCATAAACACAGCGGTGGTTTCCTGGCCAACTTCCATGGATGGAAAGCTGTTCACAATATCCGGGTAGTCGGGCCGGTATTTATCCATGTAGGCCTGCAAAATAGGCTCCCAACTGCTTTCGACAATACTCGCCGTCATAGCATAGGTTTTGTCTTCTATGCGCATGTGTACATCACTATCTTGATCGAGCATTGACACCCAGCCACTGTCTTTAGATCCCACCACATAAAGCTGTTTGTCTACCTGGATCACCCAGATAATCACTACTCTGGGCAGCGTTCCTTGCACTTTTAGCTCAATCTCGTGGATTGAGGAAGTATCAAACCACTCATCCGGCACACTTGTTTGTGTACCGCCAATAAAGAACCCGGGCATGGGGCCTATCGGTGCTATCGCGGCTAGAACGAGCAAAACAGCAA
>QIGT01000375.1 GCA_003230835.1 Gammaproteobacteria bacterium | reverse complement strand
CGGGTTACGAGTATGCTCGCGTAGCACCTGTTGAACCGCCAAGCCTTCGTGAAAATAGATGAGGCTTGAGCGCAAATAGTCTGCATGCTGATCCACAAGAGCCTGTTGGTCCAGCAGATCGTGACGACAGTCGAGCAGCAACGCAGAGTAAGAGTTGGACACTCTATCCAGCGTTGGAAAACTCCAGCCACAACGCAAACCAAAGTCTTGCAACAACTGTAAAGAGCTTCGCTCAGAATCTTGAAGATTATCACATTGGGTATCCTCGCCTGGACAAACTCGCACACCATGGCCAAGGCTGCCTGCCTGAGGGACTTTATGACCAACTGCCTCGCCCTTCATCGTGGGCATGTGAGCCATCCAATCTGGAGAAATCATCGAACCATGCAGACTGTTTTCGGGCGGCATCCTATATTCAAACCGCGGAAGTTCATGGACGTAGGAACTGTTTTCGAATCCGATCTGCGCTAAGCATTTGGAAAATTGTTGCCAGGCCTCGCTCACACTTCCGGCTTGAACGGCTTGTGTAGCCCACATGGGTGGAGGTGGGACGGTCGAACTCAAAGTCATGCTGGCAAGTTCCTTGCGTTTTAGTTTGGGAAAAATCCCATGGGTCATTAATCCGTGATACTGGCGTGATACAGTGTGGACAACCGTTTGAATAACCGAGTGAACGAGACTATTGCTTGAAATTTCTTTGATTGGAGAGCTATCAGTTGCCACAGACAACACCCCCATCGCACTCCCTAAGTCTAGAAAAGCGCGAGGCCTACTTGCCTATCTCGCACTGACCCCCCAAGGCGCCTCTCGGGTGTTCTTGAGTAGGCTGCTTTTTCCAGATGCCAAGGACGCGAAGGCGAGTTTGCGCTGGGCGATCAGCCGTCTGCGCAGCAGCCTTCCTACCCCTTCTGCGTTGGTTGTTAAGGACCATGGGGTGCTGGCCTTGGACCCTAAACTGTTTCGCTGTGATGCACTGGAGCTCAACCTTTGGCTGACGCGCCTGGAAGAAGACGATAGCAATCAAACCTGGCACCAGGCAGTTACCTTTGAAAGCGCTGTAAATGGCATGTTATTGGCGGACTTAGTCATTGATGAATCTGCGGATTTCGAATCCTGGCGCCTATCGATACAAAGTGCGGTTCGACAGGATCAACTGCGGTTATTGCAGGAACTATTGCAACACACTGATGACGCAAGTCAGCGGGTATTGCTTGCCAGGCGCATGGTGACCGTTGATTCCCTGAATGAAACAGCGTGGGCAACGTTGGTTGGCGCGTTAACCAAGAGTGGGCGCTTGGAAGAAGCCCAACGCACGCATGAGCATGCGATGTCGCAGCTAACGAAAGACGGGATGCCTCTACTTGGAGAATTGCGGGATGCGCTCGAGAACGACCAAGTGCGAAGATACACCACAAAAACATCGGAATCCGCGACTAAACACAGAACGACCTTGGCAGTGCTGCCTTGCATTACGCTTGAAACAGAGCTGCCCGCGGGGACGTTACCCAGCGTAAGCGAAGCCCTTGTTACCGCCGCCAATGCTAACCACTCGTGTTTGGTGCTGGCACGAAGTGTGTCCCAGGGGGCAGTTCGCGATGGATTGGACGCTCGGTCTGCTGGTGCCCAGATTGGAGCGGATTTGGTCTTGACGTCGGTACTGCAACCGGTAGCCGCAGGGTTCCGTTTATCAATGGAACTCATCACCGTTGCCACCGGAACCTGTCTGTTTAATTGGCAGGAAAAATTTAAATTTGCAGCAGCTGAAGGGCTGTCGGAAGCGATAGTTGCCTACTTTAGTGCTCGATTTGAAATTGATCTGCAGCTAGCTTTGATTACGCTTGCGTACAGTAAGCCCCAGAACAGTCTTGGCCTGTGGGATCGTTACTTTCAAGCTTTACCAAGGATCTATAGTCCTCAGGGCCACGACCCGGTTGAATCTCTTGAATTGCTCCAAGGAGTGATTGATAGCGAACCGAACATGGGACCTGCTGTCTGCATGGCCGCTTGGGTTCGAACGACCCATCCCCAGTTCAATCAGAATCCCATAGACATTACTATCACGGCAAATATGGCGCGCCGGGCGATCGAACTTTGTCAGGGTGACACCTTAATGATTAGTCTGGCATCGGTTGTGATTGCAGCGACCGAGGGGGATTTGGATACCGCGTTAGACCTCGTTCATCGCGCACTTACATTCAACCCTTATTCCACGATGGGATTATCTGCCAAAGGAATACTGGAGCACTATAGTGGCAACCACGAAATAGCTCTTGAATGTCTGACTCGTGCTGAGCAAGCAATAGACACAGAGCCGCTGACCTTTATGATCTTTTCATATAGCGCCATGTGTTATTACATGTTAGGAGATTCGAAAAAGGCATTGGTGCTTGCTCGCAAAGCTTGCGGACGGAACCCAAGCTTTGTGATCGGTCGTAGAGCACTAACGCTCGCGCTGGTTGCCTGTGACGAAATTGAGGCGGCCAAGGAACAAGCCGACATTCTAAAAAAACTCGACCCCTCCGAGTACATCGACTTCTACCGGCGCCAGTCCCCTTACAGAATCAAAGAAGAGCTGGATAGACTTTGTGATGATCTTTCGATGGCTGGCATTACTAACGAGCCTCCTGTCCCGTGATAAAAACCAGCTAGAACGGTTGCGTGAACTCTACTCTACTAAATTTAAAGACGTTAGAGGGTATCAAAGCGTTACTCTGTGGCACAACGCAACGAAAAAGATCACAGAAATAGTCCGTGAGAGGCCCTATCCATCACTGCCACGCAATGAGCGAAACCACACTTCATGGGAATACAAGTAATATCGAGTGCTACGGCGTGGCGAGCTCAATTTTAAGTTCGACCCCATCCACCCGGTCTAGTAGCGTGTTTGCCTCTTCATCGGTGAGCACGCTACTAGATATTTTAATATCAATCTGCGAAAGAAATAGAGTTCACCTAACCGCTAGCACGTTAATCAAAGAGCTTTCCAGACTAAATTGAGCAATGCGTATGAGGAGCGTTTTAGGCAAGACGCGGTGATTCGAGTTGCGACAGATCAGATTGTGGCGGCCAAGTTTAGCACTTAAGAGCCTGGCCCATTTCCACCATCTGCCTGTGAGTTATGGTTTACGCCAGACCGAAATGTGTGATTGAGAGTCGTTGGTGAATCGCCCACGGTTCCAATCAGCCCAGCGATCCTCAAGAATCATTCCTGCGAGTTCAGCCATGAGGTCGAGTTCAGATGGCCAGACGTAGCGAAACGCCCCGGACAGCGTTCGTACCTGATTGCCATTAATGAAGTAGTGGTGTGAGATTAAGATCTGCTTGGTGCGATCCACGTACTCGTCGAATCCGAGGTGGTGCGGGGACACGTCGAAGGGTCGAATCGACTCGCCCGCCGGTAGCTGATGAAGCTTCGGAATGCCAGTTTCGATCAGAAAACGTCCGCCAGATTTAAGGTGCGTCGCAGCGTTGCGAAAGCACGCCACTTGCTGTTGTTGAGTACGCAGGTTCCCGATTGTATTAAAGACGAGATACACAAGGGCGGCATCACTACACACCCGGGTCTCGGTCATGTCACCGACCGTCAAGGAGATGCGCTGCGCACCTTCTTTCTTGCGCAACTCAGCTAGCATCGGTTCCGAAAAATCGATCCCGTAGACTACTGTCCCCGCCTGGGCTAGAGGCAAGGCCAAACGCCCGGTGCCCACTGCAAACTCGACGGCCTTACCTTTCCCAGCCAGATCGACCAGAACGCGCACGGCAGAGCTAATCGCCTCCGAGCTGAATCGTTCTGCTACCGAGTCGTCGTAGTTGGCCGCCACCGAGGGGAGGAGGTGTTGATCAGGTGAAGAAAGATAGTCAGGGACAGCCATTTCGTTACTGTCGCACGATTCGACAGTCCCGTCGTCCAAATTTGTACTTGCCATATCCCAGGATCATCAAGCATCTAATGATTTTACCATGTTAACGAAATCTCCACTGGTGAACTGACTGCCTTGATCAGTGTTGTCGATTAGCGGGACGAGGCTTTGAGTCTTCTGCGCCGCATCAGCATCTATCCCAGGGCTCTATCTTGGCACGCTTTAGTGGTGTGGCCTGACCTGTTGGTGAGGTATACATCACAATGACAACCAGGCGGACCTCATAAGAGAAGAGGTTGTATAGTTCGTTTGTTGGGCTACGATGTAGCACAAATAGTATTGGAGAATTATTATGGCTGCAAATGCTGTTGTTCGTGCCCGCATAGATGCGCACATTAAAGAAGAAGCTACCGTCGTGCTTGCTAGCATGGGACTAACCGTCTCAGATGCCTTCCGGTTGATGCTGACCCGTATCGCTAAGGAAAAGGCGTTACCTTTTGAACCGCTGGTCCCCAATGCCGAAACCATTGCGGCGATGAAGGAAGCGCGGCGTGGGAAAATGAAATCTTTCGATAGTGTGGACACACTTCTGGAAGATTTGAAGGAGGAAGATTGAACGAACCGGGCGGTTTAAACGGGACTACAAGCGAGAACTGAAAGAGCTGATTAATGACCAGCCCTTGCCAAAAAAGCACAGAGATCACGCACTGACTGGAGATTGGCAAGATCATCAAGATTGTTATATCAAGTCCAATTTAGTGCTGATCTACCACATGCCCGATGACAAGATATTGCAGTTCGTTCGCCTTGGTTCGCATAGCGAATTGGGCTTGTAAAGTAAAGGCACTGCCCAGGGTAAAGCCATTCTAAAATCAAGGGAGAAAATTAATTCTCCATTCTTCAGTTGCCAGTCTATGACTCCCGATTTTTAACGTGGCGTTCGATTTGTTCACAGCGAGGCTATCAATGGTCGATTCGTTCATATCAACACGGATAACGACATGCTCACCGGGTTGGTTGCGGAATATGTACTGCACCATATCTTTATAATGGGCAGCATCAAATCCTTCCGGCTTCTGCAGGCGGAGAGATTTCCAGCGTTCGGCAAAAATTTCAGTTACGGGAACACCATCAATGGCAGTGATCGACATCCCGGGGTCGAACCCAAACTCATGCAGGTACGGGCCAAATCCCAGGAAATGAATACCCTCTGGCTGTGGATCATCCTCTGTTCCGGACAACCTTGCCGCGGCGAATCCGCCCGGACCGTTACCGGGCGTGTAGGGGTTCTTCTTGATTTCTGCCAATCTTGCCGCTGAGATCTCGAACGATTTTTCAGCATCATGCGTCGATTCCGAACAAGCAGTTAGAAAAATCACCATGATAAGCAGGCGTATATTCACGATTCCTTCCTTTAACGGTTCGGGAGGACGGCAAAAGGCATCCTCACCAGCGTAAGTTGGCATATTTTGGGATTTTTAGGAGTGCAGCAGTCCGCATATTGTAATTCCCACCACATTAATAACGGCAATCAGAAGCAGAGGTTAAGTGCCTTATACAAAAAAGCTCCTGCCGTCCGAGAATCGCAATCGCTAGCCAACTCCCAAAAACGATGAAGTATTGCATGCAGCTTGTTCACCTGTTCGCCAACACAGGCGGCTGGTAACCCAGGCACCCATCATCGGAATATAAGTAATATTGAGTGCTAAGGGGTGGTGAGCTCAATTTTAAGTTCGACCCCATCTACCCTGTCTAGGAGCGTGCGCGCCTCTTCATCGGTGAGCACGCTACCCGATATTTTCATCTTTTCACGGTCTGTTTCAGCGTCAAACATGTCGGGTAATATCCGCTGGGCATCCAATTCCAGTGCCTCATCGCCCATTTCATCTAGCACTCGATTCACTCCGTCACGAGACAAATTGAGGCTTTGAGTCTTATTGGCCGCGCTGTCCGCTACATCAGTATCTATCGCAGGGCTTATTTCCGACTCAGACTCGCAAGCGCTTAGTAAAAGAAACATAGGCAGTATAAGTACTTTCTTAAGATGCATCTCAAATCCTCAATACTTCAAACAAAGACAGATCTGTTGGAGATCAGAATTTTACACTGTCCCAAGCTATAATAGTTTCACTTTTATGGGGAGGGGCAAAACATGCAGATACAAGAGGTACCCGTGGAGAACAAATACCTCAGAGAAGACGAAGACGTGGGTAACGTGCAATTGTTGGAGCACGTCAATCTCACCGTGCCCGACCAAAGTATCGCGTCTATGTTTTATGTGACCGGCTTGGG